>DASTHR010000120.1:0-5155 GCA_035718105.1 Burkholderiales bacterium | reverse complement strand
TCCAGCTTCGTACAGATAGGGTTCCGTGCTGGAGAAGTACACCGCCGTCGGCGACGTGAGGAAGGTCGGATAACCGACGTTCAGTAGCACCTGGGGTCCGGCGGTCGTGTCGCGAACGCCCGTGGGCAATGCGCCGGTGATCCCCTCCGGCAGGGGAATCCAGTCCACCCGGTAGACGCCACTGGCATCAGGCCTCCACATCACCGGTTTGGCGCTGATGTGACCGACCACCACGCCACCTTCACTGACGCGGGTGACCATGGCGTACGTCTGTTTGACCGGAGCAGTCGGAAGTGGCAGGTAGGTCCGCTTCCCGTTGACGATGATCCAGGGCTGCGGCCCCGCACTCGTGCCGTCGATGCCGACCACGGCACCATTCGAATTGACGTCGATCGGCGACCCGGCGCCGAGCTCGACCACATGATATGCCGGCGCCCCCGCCAGGGCGGCCGCTGCCCTCATCGCGACGAGCAGCAGCAACACCGCGCATATCCACCAACCTGTGCGTGACGCTCTCATGGTTCTCCCCTTTCGTCGAAGGAAAAGAAAAAGTAGCTGCGTCTGTCGCGGCTGAAATAGCTCGGCCTGGGTCGCATTCTAGGGTGTGGCGTTGCGCGGCCCTCAGGTCTACCGGCAGTGCCCGCCGCTTGTCTGCGGCGCGCCAGCGGGCGGATCACCACAATCCGCCCTCCACTTCCTTCCGGGGCCTCTCACTTCAAGTTAGGCCACCCCCGGAGGCCCGGCAAGCACATAGTCCAAAAAGCCGCAGAGGGCGCGGCGGCGACCCGCTCGGTAACGGGAAGCATGCGCATGCTGCGGCGTCCTCGAGATGCCGCGCTGAACCCTCGACGCCGCAACCAATGCGCCGAAACCCGGTCAAAATGCGGGTAAAGCCACCTCAGGAGACCCTGATGAAGACCCTTCGAATCGCCCTTGCCGCCCTGGCGCTGGCGCTGCCGGGCCTGACCGCGGCAGCGGAATGTCCGACGCTGCTCAACCACAGATTCCAATCGCTGCAGGGTCAGACCATCAATCTCTGCGATTACTCCGACAGGACGATCCTGGTGGTGAACACCGCCAGCAAGTGCGGCTATACGCCGCAGTTCGAGAAACTGGAAGGGATGTACCGCAAGTACAAGGACAAGGGACTGCTGGTGATCGGTTTTCCGTCCAACGACTTCAACCAGGAACTGGCATCGGACAGGGAAATCGCGGAATTCTGCAAGCTCACCTACGCCGTGGACTTTCCCATGATCTCAAAGGCGTCCGTCACGGGGAAAGGCGCCATGCCTTTTTACCAGCAGCTCAAGGCAGCCACGGGCCAGGAGCCCCGGTGGAACTTCCACAAGTACGTGATCGCCCCCGGCGGGATGCAGGTTTACAGCTTCGGTACGCGGGTGGAGCCGGATTCCCCGGAAATCATGGCCCGCATCACCCCGAACCTTAAATAGCAGCCAGGTTCAGTCCTGCTCCGCGCGGAAGCGGATGGGACCGGTGTGCTCCGGGCGCTTGCCCGCCTTCCCGGCGTAAACCTCCCGGATCACGTCCAGGTCCCGCTCCACGTCGCCGCTCAGGGTGATGTAGCGCCGCAGCCCCACCTCGCGCTGCCGGTAGTCGATGTAGGCCAACCCTACGGGGACGTTCGCTTCCAGCGCCAGATTGTAAAACCCCGACTTCCAGTAGTCCCGGTAGGAGCGCGTGCCCTCGGGGGTGAACACCACCCACATCCACGGGCGGCGCCTGAACTCCTCCCGCAATTGGCCGATGAAGCCGGTGCTCTCGCGGCGGTTCACGGGTATCCCGCCCCACCTGCGGAATACGCCATTGACGGGGCCGCGGAACAGAGTGTCCTTCGCCACCCACTGAACCGGAAATCCGACGGCGTAGCGGGCGATGATGCCGACGACGAAGTCCCAGTTGGAGGTGTGGGGGTAGACCACGATCACCGCCTTGGGTCCCGGCGGCCAGGCCACGTCCACGCGCCAGCCGAACAGGGCCAGCAGGCGGAACGCCCAGCGCTGGGTGAGCGTCGGCGAGCGCGGCGCCGGTACGTTGTCCTCCAAGTCCCTGCCCTTTCTTGTTCCGGTTTTCCGTCAGCATGTTCCGGCTTGCCACCGGGAAGCACAGTTTACCCGCGCCAGATCCGGCGCGGGAGTCGCCGCCCCGGGACCGGCGACCCCTTCTCCGGCCGTTGAGGACGCGCGGCCGCCTGCTACGGCAACTAGCCGTGGGACAGCGCCCGCGCCGCGGCCTTGGCGCGGGGAAAATCCGGGACAACGCCGACATCGCCTGGCCGCAGGTCGCGTTCCGGGTTTCCCGCGACGCCGCCGGACCGGTTCGATCTAGGGGGCAACGACCCTGGCCCGAGGAGAAATCGCCACCGAGGGGCACGGCCGGCGGCTTGCCCGGACGCCGCTTCGGGGCGAGCTCCGATGCGGTGACATCCTGCGCTCCCGCCGCCACGCCGCGGGATCGCCGGCCCGGGCCACGCGCCCACGCCCCTCAAACGCAACCCCTGCCGCTATACTTCCGCCGAGTTCGTGTAGGTGAAGGGGCGCTGCCGGGGTATGGAACCGGGATGCCCGCCATCACCGCAGGAAGTCGCCCCATCACTGACCGGAGCCGCGTCATGAACAATTGCCTGCCCGTCGCGTTCGCCGCCAGCCTCCTTGCTGGCGCCGCCCAAGCAGCGCCGCAAGCGGAGCGTTACGTCGAGTCGCTGCGCCTGCCTTCCGGTCGGACAGTGGTGGTTGCCGAGGGCGACCTGGAACCCCGCAGCGTCGGCAGCTACAGCGTGCGACTTTACTCGAGCCGCAATCCGCAGTTCCCGCTGGACGATTTTCTCTCCGGGGTAATCCGCCCCCGGGACGGCCCGGTCCTCAAGGTGCTGCTGGAGGACGTGGACGCAAACGCGGGCCCGGAGATCGTGGTGGTGAAGCAAGGCGCCGGCAGCGGCGGCTACCTGTCCGCGGATGCCTTCCGGTACGGGACCAATGCCGTTTCCTGGCTCGCCTCCGTCTCGGGGCTGAGCCCGGGGCGCGACCCCGTCGATGCGCTGCGCACGAGACTTCGGGCCGCGCCGCGGCAATGAGGAGAGCTAGACATGAAATTCCTTGACCTGGCCAGCCGGACGGCCGGACTGCTGGGGGTGGAGCGCCAGTCCATCAGCCATCAGGAGAAGCTCGTCTCCGCCGCCGGCGGGGTAACCGGCATACTGCTGGTATTCGTGGTGAGCCGACACATCCTGGGCGACGGTCCGGGCCTGATGGTGGCTGCGTCCATGGGCGCATCGGCCGTGCTGCTGTTCGCGGTGCCCCACGGCGCCCTGTCCCAGCCCTGGCCCGTATTGGGAGGGCATCTGGTTTCCGCGGCCATCGGCGTGACCTGCGCGCGCTGGATTCCAGATCCCCTGCTCGCCGCGCCGCTGGCGGTGGGGCTCGCCATCGGCGCCATGCACTACCTGCGCTGCGTGCACCCGCCGGGTGGTGCCACCGCATTGATCGCGGTGATCGGAGGCCCGGCGGTGCAGCAGTTGGGGTACGGCTTTCTGGCGACTCCGGTGCTCCTCAATGTCGTGACGTTGATCCTCGCCGCCACCGCCTTCAACAGCCTGTTCCCCTGGCGGCGTTATCCCGCCAGCCTGGCTCGCCTGCCCGGTGACGCGCCGCCCTCGGCGCCTGTCGCGTACGGGCCCATTACCCATGAGGATTTCGTTTACGCCCTGTCCGAACTGGATTCCTTCATCGATGTTTCCGAGGAGGACCTGGTGAGGATCTACCAGCTTGCGACGCGGCATGCCCGCGCCGCCCAGCCGGGGCCGCGATGACGGTGCGGCCCCGCTACCTCACCCTGATTCCCACCGGCGAACGGGCCCACTCCTGCGCCGGAGAGTTTGCGCGCCTGCACGCCCTGGCGCGGGAGCTCTGCACGGACGGCTTTCCGGCAGAGGAAACCCGCGAACTGGAGCCACTGTACGCCCATCTGCCTCTCAAGCTGGTCCGCGATCTGCGGCAGGAAGTGGCCGAGAAGCTGGGGCTGGACCCCGGGATCATGCCCCTGGACAAATTCAGCATCCACGGCTGCGGGGCGGTGAGCCGCCACGACGACAAGCACAACTACCCGGGGGTCTATTTCATCATCGTCGTCGCCCACTCCGGGCGGCTGGGGATCACCGACGGCGCAAGCCGCGCCCGGCGCCACGAACCGGGGGAGATCCTGCTGCTCGATCCGCACAAGCCCCATGCCCTGCTGCCGGAGGGGCGCACGCCGCGCCAGCACCCCTATGAGCGCACCCACAGTCCGGTACGTGATCCGGAGGAGCAATTCATGTTCCTGTGCTTCGACGTGAAGCGCCCGCTGCTGCGGCAGCGCTTCCGCGCCGGCTGATGCCGCCGCTCTCCCTGGGCGGCGACCGCCCGACGAACCTGGGCGTGCGCGACGGGCGCCTCGCGCCCTGTCCCGCCTCCCCCAACTGCGTCAGCAGCGACGCCCGCGATGGGGAGCACGCGGTGGAGCCGCTGCGGCTGGCACAGCCCGCGGAAAGGGCCTGGCGCGCCATCCGCGAGGCAGTGGCGGCGCTGCCCCGCACCGGCTTCGTCACCGAGACCGAGGACTATGTGCACGCCGAGTGCGCGAGCGCGCTGCTGGGATTCGTGGACGACCTGGAACTGCACCTGCGCCCCGCCGAGGGCATCGTCGCGGTGCGGTCCGCCTCGCGTCGGGGATACTCCGACCTGGGAGTGAACCGGAAGCGGGTCGAGGATCTGCGGGCCGCGCTTCGGTCGCGGCATGTCTTGCGCTGAGCCTGCGCCGTTCGCGTCCCCGTCGCCTTTGTCGCGAGCACTGCGCCGCGCCCGGGAGGGCCACCCAATGGCGCCGCCCAAGGGTCGCCCGGGAGCCAGGGCATGGCCCCCTGCCGACGCGGCGCGCTCTTACGCCGCAGCGCCCTGCTTGCGCCGCCACGCGGCGGGCGGTAGGCCCACGAACCGCTTGAAGGCCCGTGCAAACGCCGCCTCGGAGTCATATCCCACCTGCAGCGCGATGTCCGCCACGTTGCCGCTGCCCTCCCGCAGAAGACCCGCGGCGATCTGCATGCGCCATTGCGCCAGGTAGTGCATCGGCGGCTGGCCGACCAGCGCCGTGAAGCGCTCGTGAA
>DASTHR010000119.1:0-4936 GCA_035718105.1 Burkholderiales bacterium | reverse complement strand
GTGAAAAGCGGGACTACTTGCGGGCATAATTGGCATCCGCCTCGATCTCGCGCCTTGCCGGCGCGGATTGGAGCGGGCGGCTGACGCCGCCGCTCGACGCGCGCGACTCCACCATGAAAGAAATTTCCCCCCCCACCGGCTGGTGCCGCAGGCTGTCCTCCGCCAACCTGGCCTACCGCCCCTGGCTTGCGGACCGCGGCTCGCTCACCCGGCGGCTGAAGGACCGTTGCCCGAGGTTCGGCGTCCGGCCGCTGCGCCAGGATCTGGGGCGGCCGTTCAGCGACGAGCGGGAGTGGCTCCGCCTGGGCCGTTCCGAGATGGCACTGGTGCGGGAGGTGTATCTGCTTTGCGGCGGGGCGCCGGTGGTGTTCGCCCACTCGGTGCTGGTGCCGGAGGACCTCCGTGGCGTGTGGAACTCCGTCTCCCGCCAGGGCGCGAAGCCCCTGGGTGAGGCCCTGTTCTCCGATCCCCGGGTCGAGCGTGCGCCCCTGGAATATCGGGAACTGGGCCGCCACCATCCCCTGTACCGCCGGGCCTGCGCCGCGCTGGCCCAGCCCCCGGCGCGGCTCTGGGCCCGTCGCTCCCTGTTCACGCTCCGCTCCCGCCCGCTGCTGGTGACGGAGGTGTTCCTCCCCGCGGTGCTGGAGCTATGACGCTGCGCGAACGCATCGACGCCTACGAGAAGCTGATGCGGCTCGACAAGCCCATCGGCATCCTGCTGCTGCTGTGGCCCACGCTGTGGGGGGTATGGATCAGCGCCCGCGGCCAGCCCGACTGGGTGGTGCTGTGGGTGTTCGTCATGGGCACGGTGCTGATGCGCTCCGCCGGCTGCGTCATAAACGACTTCGCCGACCGCAACTTCGATCCCCACGTGGAGCGCACCCGCAACCGCCCGCTGGCCGCCGGCGTGGTGCGCCCCGCGGAGGCGCTGCTGCTGGCGGCATCGCTGGCCCTGGCGGCGTTCCTCATGGTGCTGGTGTTCAACCGCCTCACCATCCTGCTCGCCATCGCCGCGGCCTTCCTGGCGGCGAGCTATCCCTTCACCAAGCGCTTCCTGCCGATTCCCCAGGCCTATCTCGGCATTGCCTTCGCCTTCGGCATCCCCATGGCCTTTGCCGCCCACAACGACTATCTTCCGTCGGTGGCCTGGGTGATGCTTGCCGCCAGCGCGTTCTGGACCATCGCCTACGACACCGAGTACGCCATGGTGGACCGGGAGGACGACCTGAAGATCGGCATCAAGTCCTCGGCCATCACCTTCGGCCGCCACGATGTCTCCGCGGTCATGGCCTGCCACGGCATATTTCTCGCGCTCATGGCGGGGGTCGGGATGTGGCTGCGGATGGGGCTGGTCTACTACCTGGGACTGGCGGCGGCGCTGGGGCTGGTGCTGTACCAGTTCACCCTGATCCGGGGCCGCGACCGGCAGCTCTGCTTCAAGGCCTTCCTCCACAACAACTGGGTGGGTGCTGCGGTGTTCGCCGGCATCGCCCTGGACTACCTGGTGAATATCCGCTTCGAGCCATGAAATACCGCGATCTGCGCGACTTCCTGTCGCAGCTGGAGAAGCAGGGCGAACTGCGGCGCGTGCGGGCCGAGGTGGACCCGCGCCTGGAGATGACCGAGGTCTGCGACCGCGTGCTGAAGGCGGGCGGGCCGGCCCTGCTGTTCGAGAAGCCCAAGGGCCACCGCATCCCGGTGCTGGGCAACCTGTTCGGAACGCCGAAGCGGGTGGCCCTGGGCATGGGGGAGGACTCCCCCGAGGCGCTGCGCGAGGTGGGCAAGCTCCTCGCCTACCTCAAGGAACCGGAACCGCCGAAGGGCCTGAGGGACGCCTGGGACAAGCTCCCCGTGCTGAGGAAGGTGCTGGACATGGCGCCGAAGGAGGTGTCCTCGGCGCCCTGCCAGGAGGTGGTGTGGGAGGGGGCGGACGTGGACCTGGGGCGGCTGCCGGTGCAGACCTGCTGGCCGGGGGACGCGGGGCCGCTCATCACCTGGGGACTTACGGTGACCCGGGGGCCGCTGAAGCCGCGCCAGAACCTGGGCATCTACCGCCAGCAGGTCATCGCCCCCAACAAGGTGATCATGCGCTGGCTCGCCCACCGCGGCGGCGCGCTGGATTTCCGCGACCATTTCCAGAAGCGCCCGGGGGAGCCGTTCCCGGTGGCGGTGGCCCTGGGCGCGGACCCCGCCACCATCCTCGGCGCGGTGACGCCGGTGCCGGACACCCTCTCCGAGTACCAGTTCGCGGGCCTGTTGCGGGGCGCAAAGACCGAACTGGTGCAATGCCTGGGCAACGGCCTGCAGGTGCCGGCCTCGGCGGAGATCGTGCTCGAGGGCCACATCGCACCCGACGAGACCGCGCTCGAGGGGCCCTTCGGCGACCACACCGGTTACTACAATGAGCAGGAGCGCTTCCCGGTGTTCACCATCCAGCGAATCACGACGCGCCGGGATCCCATCTACCACTCCACCTACACCGGCAAGCCGCCGGACGAGCCGGCCATCCTGGGGGTGGCGCTGAACGAGGTGTTCGTGCCGCTGCTCACCCGCCAGTTTCCCGAGATCGCCGACTTCTACCTGCCGCCGGAAGGCTGCTCCTACCGGCTGGCGGTGGTGAGCATGAGGAAGCAGTACCCGGGGCACGCCAAGCGGGTGATGTTCGGGGTGTGGAGCTTCCTGCGCCAGTTCATGTATACCAAGTTCATCATCGTCACCGATGACGACGTCAACATCCGCGACTGGAAGGAAGTGATCTGGGCGCTCACCACCCGGGTGGACCCGGGACGCGACACGACCATCGTCGAGAACACGCCGATTGACTATCTGGATTTCGCGAGCCCGGTCTCGGGGCTGGGCAGCAAGATGGGGGTGGACGCCACCCACAAGTTTCCCGGCGAAACCGCCCGCAACTGGGGGACCGCGATCAGGATGGACGAGGCGGTGAAGCGCCGTGTCGACGCGCTGTGGAAGGACCTCGGCCTTTAGCCTGTCAGGTCCGCATGCATGCGGACGGCTGCGAGGGCGTCCGCTTAAAGCGGGTCCTGCGGCTTGCGGGACTGCGCGGACTTGGCTACCTGGTAGGCGAACCAGGCCGCGGCGGCGACTGCCCCCATGCGGGCGATGCGGCCGACGCCGATCTGCGAGACCAAGGCCCCCGCCGCGCTCACCACGTAGGGGTGATCGCGCATCATGCGCGCCACATTCCATGCCGAGGAAACGCCGCGCAGGGACCGGCCCAGGTTTTCCATGCCCAGCTCGAGTTCGAGCCGGTAGGCCCCGGTCTTGAGTGTGAGGATCTCCTTGCGCAGGGCCAGTTCGCGAAGGCGCGGATTCATGCTTTGTGCCGGAGGTGCGCCCGGTCCTTCTCCAGTTCTGCCACGGACGCCGCGAAGGTGTTGGGATGTTCGGCCAGGCGCCGGCGCAATCCGGCGATGGCCCAGGCGCCGAGGCCCAGCGCCCCCAGGGTCAGGGCGCCCAGCACCGTGAGCCGGTAGCTGTCCCAGAACAGCAGCACCAGGAAGGCCGAGGCAAGGAGCAGGCCGAGCGTCAGGCCGGCGCAGGCGAGGACCGCCAGCAACAGCAGTTCCCGCAGGCGCTCCTTCTCCTCCTGCAGCTCCAGGCCGAGCAGCTCGACGTGGGCGCCGAGCAGGCCGAGGGCGGCCCCCAGCAGGTCGCGCAGGGGGCCGATCCTCCCAGGAGTCGGGCCGGCGTCCTGGCCGGTCATCAGCGGAGCTTAACGGCGGCCGACCAGCAGGCCCAGCAGGAAACCGATGCCGGCGGCGACGCCCACGGCCTGCCAGGGGTGCTCATGCACGTAGTCGTCGGTGGCCCGGGCCATGGCCTTGGTCTTCTCGGACATTGCGTCCTGGGCGTCCTGCAGCCGGATCTTGGCGCGCTTCAGGGATTCGGCGGCGCGCTCGCGCAGCTCGACCGCCTTCTCGCCGGTCTGGCTGGCGGTGGCCTTGAGCAGTTCCTCGGCGTCGGCGATCACCACCTTGAAATCGGCAATCAGCTTCTCGCGGTTGACTTCGTTCAGGGCTTGGGTGTCTGCCATGGTCATTCTCCGGTCGGTCATTGAAGGAAAGGGCAAATTGTATCGGAAACCCGCGCTGGCGTCGTGGCGCGCAACGCCGGCGTGCTACCATTCCGGCGCCTGACTTGGAGGCCCAGCCCTTGAACAATGTTCCCCAGACCGTTGCCCCGTCGCCCCGCCCCGGCCTGCTCACCCTGACCCATGTCATCTATGGGCTGCACTCCCTCAGCGTGCTGATCGGTGTCACCACCGCGGCCACGGTGGTGGGCGTGTTCGTGTTCGGCTGGCCCTCGATCCTGGCGGTGATCCTGAACTACGTGAAGCGGAGCGAGGTGCGGGGCACCTGGCTCGACTCCCATTTCCGCTGGCAGATCCGCACCTTCTGGTTCGCCCTGCTGTGGTATGCCCTGGCCGGCCTGCTGATCCTCAGCCTGGTGGGGATTCTCCTGGGCTGGGCCGTGCTGGCGGCGGCGGGGATCTGGGTGATCTACCGCGTGATCAAGGGCTGGCTCGCCCTGAACGAGCGCCGGACCATCGAATTCAAGTAGTCCGCCTGGGTAAGTCGTCGGGGGGCGGCGCGCACCGTTCGCAGTCCGGCCGCAGCACCGAGAAGTAGCGCAGGTAGATACCCACCAGTACCGGCAGTGCCGCCACCCATAGCCAGTCCCGGGCCTGCATCGCACGCGTGCCCTGCCACCATTCCGCGGTGACCGTCACCGATTCCAGGAAGGCGACGAAGAACGCCGCCGCCAGCGCGAGCTTCACGAGACCCCGGCGCCAGTTCATGGGTGCGGCTCCCGGGTCCAGGGGCCTGCCTTGCCGGGCCGGTGGTAGACCCAGTCCAGCAGCGCGTCCAGCGCCGGCTGCGCGGCTCCCGCGTTGGGGTGGTTCACCAGCGCC
>DASTHR010000118.1:0-2280 GCA_035718105.1 Burkholderiales bacterium | reverse complement strand
GCCGGGGCCTGCGCGGACCGGGCCCGCTCCTGGATGTCGCGCCACTGGCGTCGCAGGTAATCGATGTCGAGGGAGAGCTCGCGCTCGGTGGCGGACTCCGCCATGGTGCGCACGATGAAGCCGCCGCCCGCGTCCGGCGGCAGCAACTGGGTGAGCATGCCGCGTAGCGTCTCGCGCTCGGCTTCGTTCTCGATGCGCTGGGAGATGCCGATGTGGGACTCCTGGGGCAGGTACACCAGCAGCCGGCCGGCCACGCTCACCTGGGTGGAGAGCCGCGCGCCCTTGCTGCCGATGGGGTCCTTGATCACCTGCACGATGATGGGCTCGCCCTCCCGCAGCAGGCGCTCGATGGGCTTGGCCGGTTCGCCGTTGCGCTTCTGCCAGATATCCTCCACGTGCAGGAAGGCGGCGCGGTCCAGGCCCACGTCCACGAATGCCGACTGCATGCCCGGCAGCACCCGCGCCACACGCCCCATGTAGATGTTTCCCACCAGTCCGCGACTCGATACTCGCTCCAGGTGCAGCTCCTGGACCGTCCCCTGCTCCACCACCGCTACCCGGGCCTCCTGGGGGGTGACGTTGATCAGGACGTCGGAACTCATGGCACCTCGCAGCCGAAGCGGCGCAGCAGCTCGGCCGTCTCGTACAGGGGCAGGCCCATCACTCCGGAGAAGCTGCCCTCGATGCGGGAGACGAAGGCGGCGGCGCGACCCTGGATGGCATAGGCACCGGCCTTGTCCAGGGGCTCGCCGCTGGCCACATAGTGGCGGATCGCCGCGTCGCTCATGGGCGCGAAGGTCACGTGGCTTTCGGAAAGCCGCAGCTCCATCTGGTCGTCGTAAATCACGGCCACCGCGGTGAGCACCTGGTGGGTGCGCCCGGAGAGCCCGCGCAGCATCTGCACCGCGTGCTCGGCTCCGCTCGGCTTGCTGAGGATTTCGCGGCCCAGCACCACGGCGGTGTCCGCCGCCAGCAGCGGCAACCGCTGCAGCACCCGCGGCAGCCGCCGCTCGTTGAAGCGCATCCAGGCGGTCTCGGCCTTCAGCCGCGTGACGCGCAGAACGAAGTCGTGGGGCGCCTCCCCCGGGAGCGGCGTCTCATCCACGTCGGTGCCCCGCCCGGGGCTCTCCCTGAGCAGCAGCAGCTCGAAGTTGACGCCGATCTGCTTCAGCAGTTCGCGCCGACGCGGGCTGCGGGAGGCCAGGTAGATGCGGGCGTCGCTCATGGGAATCAGGTCAAAGCCCGGGCTTCAACGGGCAAGGCCCAAGGTGGCAGCTGCGGGTCATGCCCCGTTCCTTGTGACTTGCAGCTTGCGCCTCGGGTCTTCATTCCCGGTGATAGGGATGCCCGGCGAGCAGCGACACCGCGCGGTAGAGCTGCTCCGCGAGCAGCACCCGCGCCAGCCCGTGCGGCAGGGTGAAAGCGGAGAGGGAAACCATGCGGCTGGCCCGCCGCTTCAACTCCGGATGCAGCCCGTCCGCGCCGCCGATGATCCAGGCAACGTCGCGCCCGCCCTCCTGCCAGCGCGCGACCTGCGCCGCCAGCTCCGCGGTGGTGAGGGCCTTCCCGCGCTCGTCGAGGACGACAATCTCGCAGCCTTCGGGCAGGGCCGCCGCGATGCGCGCAGCCTCCGCCTCCATGATGCGCTCCCGGCTGGCGCCGGTGCGCTTCTCGGGCTTGAGCTCGCGCAGCTCGACGCGCGCTGCGCGAGGCATGCGCCGGGCGTACTCCTCGAAGCCGGCGTCGATCCACGCGGGCATGCGGCTGCCCACCGCCAGCACGATGAACTTCATGAGGCATCACGGGAAAAGCATCAAGCGGACGCCTGCTGCTTGGCCCGCGTCGCGGCCTTCTTCGCCGCCGGCGCGGCGCTGCGCGTCCTGCGGGGCTTGGCCGGCGCCCAAAGCTCCTCGAGGTTGTAGTACTGCCGGGTGGCGGGCTGCATGATGTGGACCACGATCTCCCCCAGGTCCACCAGCACCCAGTCTCCGGTCTGCTCCCCCTCGGTGCTCTGCACCCGGTAGCCCATGGCTTTCAGCTTGTCATGCACGCTGTTCGCCAGGGCCTTGGTCTGGCGCGCGGAATCCGCGGTGCAGATGACCATGCGGTCAAACATGGCGGTCATCGGTGTGACGTCAAGGACCACGATCTCGCGCCCCTTGATGTCCTCGAGCGCCGCTACCGCGGCCTTGGTCATCCTGTCGACTCTTCTCATCCGGCTCCTGAATACAGGCTATTTGCTTGAATATAATCGAGAACCGCGTCGGGAAGCAAATAACG
>DASTHR010000117.1:0-4350 GCA_035718105.1 Burkholderiales bacterium | reverse complement strand
CACCTCGTCGATGCGGTTGATGAACTCGGGGCGGAAGAAGCTCTTCACCTCCCCCATCACCGCCAGCTTCACCACCTGGTAGTCGTCGCCGGCCATGCCCTGGATCATCTGCGAGCCCAGGTTGGAGGTCATCACGATCACGGTGTTGCGGAAGTCCACGGTGCGCCCCTGGCCGTCGGTGAGCCGGCCGTCGTCCAGCACCTGCAGCAGCACGTTGAACACGTCGGGGTGGGCCTTCTCCACCTCGTCGAACAGCAGCACGGAATAGGGCCGGCGCCGCACCGCCTCGGTGAGGTGGCCGCCCTCCTCGTAGCCCACGTATCCCGGCGGCGCGCCGATCAGCCGCGCCACGGAGTGCTTCTCCATGAACTCCGACATGTCGATGCGGATCATGTGCTCCTCGGAATCGAACAGGAACTCCGCCAGGGCGCGGCACAGCTCGGTCTTGCCCACCCCGGTGGGGCCGAGGAACAGGAAGGAGCCGTAGGGGCGGTTGGGGTCCGAGAGCCCGGCGCGGGAGCGGCGGATGGCGTCCGCCACCAGGCGCACGGCCTCGTCCTGCCCCACCACCCGCTGGTGGATGCGCTCCTCCATCGCCAGCAGCTTCTCGCGCTCGCCCTGCATCAGCTTGGAGACCGGGATGCCGGTCCAGCGCGACACCACCTCGGCGATCTCCTCCGCCCCCACCTCGGTGCGCAGCAGCCTGAACTCCCGTTTCTGCTCGCCGGCCTCCGCCTGGCGCAGCTGCTTCTCCAGCTGCGGCAGCCGCCCGTACTGGATCTCGGCCACCTTGTCGAGCTTGCCCTGGCGCTGCAGCTCCGCCATCTGCGCCCGCAGGCGGTCGATTTCCTCCTTGATCTGGGCCGCGCCCTGCACCTGGGCCTTCTCCGCCTTCCAGATCTCATCCAGGTCGGCGTACTCCCGGCCCAGGCGCTCGATCTCGTCCTCCAGGGCCGCGAGCCGCTTCCTGGAGGCCTCGTCGGTTTCCTTCTTCATGGCCTCGCGCTCGATCTTCAGCTGGATCAGGCGCCGGTCCAGGCGGTCCATCTGCTCCGGCTTGGAGTCGATCTCCATCTTGATGCGGGAGGCGGCCTCGTCCACCAGGTCGATGGCCTTGTCCGGCAGGAAGCGGTCGGTGATGTAGCGGTGCGAGAGCTCCGCCGCCGCCACGATGGCGGGGTCGGTGATGTCCACGCCGTGGTGCAGTTCGTACTTCTCCTGCAGGCCGCGCAGGATGGCGATGGTGTCCTCCACGGAAGGCTCGCCCACCAGCACCTTCTGGAAGCGCCGCTCCAGGGCGGCGTCCTTCTCGATGTACTTGCGGTACTCGTCCAGGGTGGTGGCGCCCACGCAGTGCAGCTCGCCGCGGGCCAGGGCGGGCTTCAGCATGTTGCCGGCGTCGATGGCGCCCTCGGCCTTGCCCGCCCCCACCATGGTGTGCAGCTCGTCGATGAAGACGATGGTGCGGCCTTCCTGCTTCGCGATCTCCTTCAGCACCGCCTTCAGGCGTTCCTCGAACTCGCCCCGGTACTTGGCCCCGGCCAGCAGCGCCGCCATGTCCAGCACCAGCACACGCTTGCCCTTCAGGGTCTCGGGCACCTCGTCGTTGACAATGCGCTGGGCGAGACCCTCGACGATGGCGGTCTTGCCCACGCCGGGCTCGCCGATCAGCACCGGATTGTTCTTGGTGCGCCGCTGCAGGATCTGGATCACGCGCCGGATCTCGTCGTCGCGCCCGATCACCGGGTCGAGCTTCCCGGCCCGCGCGCGGTCGGTGAGGTCCAGGGTGTATTTCGCCAGGGCGCCGCGGCTGCCCTCGGCCTCCTGGCTCTGCACCGCCTCGCCGCCGCGCACCGCCTCGATGGCCCTGGCGACGTTGTCCCGGGTGGCACCATGCTGCTTGAGCAGGCGCCCGGCCTCGCCCTTGTCCTGGGCCGCGGCCAGCAGGAAAAGCTCGGAGGCGATGAACTGGTCGCCCCGCTTCTGCGCCTCCTTGTCGGTGAGATTGAGCAGGTTGGCCAGGTCGCGGGAGACGCTCACCTCGCCCCCGGTGCCCTCGACCCTGGGCAGGCGCCCGAGGCTCCGCTTCAGTTCGTCGCGCAGGGGCGCGACGTTGACCCCGGCGCGCTGCAGGATGGAGGCGGCGCCGCCGTCCTCCTGCTCCAGCAGGGCCAGCAGCAGGTGCTGGGGCTCGATGTAGGGGTTGTCGTGCCCGACCGCCAGGCTCTGGGCGTCCGCCAGGGCCTGCTGCAGCTTGGTGGTGAACTTGTCGAAGCGCATGGGCTTTCCTCGTATCCCGTTGACTGCAGGGAAAGATTGGGACCGACGCGGGGTTTTTCAAGGCCGCGCGAGGGGGCTCTGGCGGTGCCCCGTGCGCTATCATGGGCGCTTCCCGTTTCTGGAGCCAGCGATGACCGTTCCCGTCCAGGCCCTGGTTTTTGACGCCTACGGCACCCTGTTCGACGTCCATTCCGTGGTGGAAGAGTGCGAGAAGCTCTATCCCGGCCGGGGCGAAGCCTTCTCCCGCATCTGGCGCGCCAAGCAGCTGGAGTACAGCTGGCTGAGGAGCCTCGCCGGCAATTACGAGGACTTCGAGCGCCTCACGGAGTCGGCGCTGCGCTTCGCCTGCCGCTCCCTGGGCCAGCCCTGCGACCGGGCGATCCGCGACCGCCTCATGGGTGCCTATCTCAGGCTGTCCCCGTTCCCCGAGGTGCGCGGGGCGCTGGGCCGGCTCTCGGGCCTGCCCCTGGCGATCCTCTCCAATGGCTCCCCCGGCATGCTCCTGCCGCTGGTGAAACACACGGGACTGGAGGCCACCTTCGCCCACGTGATCAGCGTGGACGAGGTGAACGTCTACAAGCCCAGCCCCCGGGTGTACGAGCTCGCGCCGAGGAAGCTGGGGGTGCGGAAGGAAGCCATCGGCTTCGTCTCCTCCAATTACTGGGATGCGGCGGGGGCCCGGGCCTACGGCTTCCAGGTGTTCTGGATCAACCGCGCCGGGGCGGTGCCCGACGAGCTGGGGCACGAACCCAACGCGGTGCTCAATTCCCTCGCCGAGCTGACGGCGCTGGTGGGGCGCTGATGAGCCTCAGGGACGAAATCGAGCGCAACGTCACCACGGCCTTCGTCGAGGACCTGGGGCCGGGGGACCTCACGGCCAACCTGATCCCGTCCGGACAGCAGGGCAAGGCAAGGGTCATCAGCCGCGAGGACGCGGTGCTGGCGGGAGCCGCCTGGTTCGAGGCCTGCTTCCGCCGCCTCGACCCCGGCGTCGGCATCCAGTGGTCGGCGCTGGACGGCGACCGCGTCGCGCCGGGGCAGGTGCTGTGCGAAATCGAGGGCGAGGCCCGCGCGCTGCTGTCCGCCGAACGGCCCGCCCTCAACTTCCTGCAGCTGCTCTCCGGGGTCGCCACCCGCACCCGGCAGTTCGTGGACGCGGTGAGCGGCACCCGGGCGCACATCCTGGACACCCGCAAGACGCTGCCCGGCCTGCGCCTCGCCCAGAAATACGCGGTGCGCTGCGGCGGCGGCGTGAACCACCGCATGGGCCTCTACGACGGCATCCTGATCAAGGAAAACCACATCGCCGCCGCCGGGGGCATCGCCCCCGCGCTGCGGGCGGCGCGGGAGGCCGCGGGGCCGGGGGTGATGATCCAGATCGAGGTGGAATCCCTGGCGCAGCTGCAGGAGGCGCTCGCGGCCGGCGCCCGGTTGGTGCTGCTCGACAACTTCAGCATCGGGATGATGCGGGAGGCGGCGAAGGTCGCCGCCGGCCGCGCCGAGCTGGAAGCCTCCGGAGGCATCACCCTGGACACGGTGCGCGCCATCGCCGAGACCGGCGTGGACCGCATCTCCATCGGCAGCCTCACCAAGGACGTGCGCGCGGTGGACCTGTCGATGCGTTTCGAGTGAGGCGGTGAGCGGCGCCCTGCACGACGTCGCCCTGGTGCTGGCCCTGGCCTGGGCCGCGGGCATCAACCTGTACGCGGCGCTGCTGGTGTTCGGGCTGATGGGCCACTACGGCCATGTGGACCTGCCCCCGGCGCTGGAGATCCTCGCCGACCCGCGCTTCCTGGTCGCGTCCGGCGTCATGTTCGCCATCGAGTTCCTCGCCGACAAGGTGCCCGGGGTGGACAGCCTGTGGGACGCGGTCCATACCTTCATCCGCATCCCCGCCGGCGCGGTGCTGGCGGCAGGGGCGGCGGGCGATTTCGGCCTCGCGATCCAGGCGCTGGCCGCGCTCAGCGGCGGCACCCTCGCCGCCGGCAGCCACTTCACCAAGGCTGGGAGCCGCGCCCTCATCAATACTACGCCGGAGCCCTTCAGCAACTGGGCCGCGTCCTTCACCGA
>DASTHR010000116.1:0-7497 GCA_035718105.1 Burkholderiales bacterium | reverse complement strand
GCGATGTCCTGGCCGCAGCGGCTGGCCGCCGACTTCGCGCACCAACTGCTGTACGTGCTCATGTTCGCCGTGCCGCTCTCGGGCTGGCTGATGAGCTCGGCCCTGGGTTTCCAGACCGTCTGGTTCGGCCTGCTGCCGATCCCCGACCTGCTGCCCAAGGACCCGCTCCTGGGCGACGCACTGAAGGGCGTGCACATGAACCTGAACTTCCTCATGGCGGGCGTGGTGGCGCTGCATGGCCTGGCGGCCGTCAAGCACCATGTCCTGGACCGCGACGACGTGCTCCGGCGCATGCTGCCGGCATGGAACCTAAGGAGACCGATTTGAAACTGTTCCGCATTTCCGCGGCCCTCGCCCTGGGCGGGCTGCTGGCGAGCACCCCGGCGCTGGCCCTGGAGTTCAACGCCGTCCAGCCCGCGGCGAGCCGGCTGGAGTTCACGGTGAAGCAGATGGGGGTGCCGGTGGACGGCAAGTTCCGCAGGTTCAGCGCCCGGATGAAATTCGATCCGGCCCGGCCGGAGGCGGCCCAGGCCGAAATGGAGATCGATCTCGCCAGCATCGACGCCGGCTCCAGCGAGGCCAACCAGGAGGTGGCGGGGAAGCAGTGGTTCGACGTCCGCAACCACCCCAGCGCGAAGTTCAACTCCACCGGGCTCAAGGCCCTGGGAGGCGGCCGCTACGAGCTCACGGGCAAACTCACCATCAAGGGCCGCACCCGGGACGCCGTCGCCCCCCTCACCTTCAAGCAGGAGGGGAGCCGCGGCATCTTCGCGGGCTCCCTGGTCATCAAGCGCGCGGATTTCGCCATCGGCGAAGGGCCCTGGGCCGATTTCGCCACGGTGGCCAACGAGATCCCGGTCCGGTTCCACATCGTGGCCGTGACCGGCACAGGCAAGCAGTAGCCATTCAACCCCCAGCAAGGAGAAACCCATGAAGCACAGCCTCACCCTCGCCCTCGTCGCCGCGGCCCTGGCCGCGCCCCTCGGTGCCGCGCTTGCGGCGCCGGAGACCTTCGTCATCGACACCAACCACACCAAGCCCCGCTTCGAGTACAGCCACTTCGGCTACTCGACCCAATCCAGCCGCTTCGACACCACCAAGGGAACCATCGTGTACGATGCCGCGGCCAAGACCGGGGCCGTGGACATCACCATCGACGCCAAGTCGGTGAACACCGGCTACGCCCTGTTCAACGAGCACATCCAGGCGGAGGACTTCTTCGACACCGCCAAGTACCCGACCATCACCTTCAAGTCCACGGCGGTGAAGTTCGAGGGCGACAAGCCGGTCTCGGTCGCCGGCAACCTGACCGTCAAGGGCATCACCAAGCCGGTGACCCTCAAGGTCACCTCCTTCCACCGCATGCCCCATCCCATGGTCAAGAAGGACGCCATCGGCGCCAACGCCACGGTGACCATCAAGCGCTCCGACTTCAATGCCGGTAAATATGCGCCCAACGTCAGCGACGAGGTGACCCTGGTGATCCCGGTGGAGGCCATCAAGGAAGGGAACCTCTGATCGGGTCCCGCGTGGCCGCGGCGCTGGCTTTCCGAGATGAGATGCGCGAAGCGAGCCGCGTCGAATGGCGGGTGCACATTCGCAAGGCGAGCGACAAAGCAGATAGCCCGGAAAGCCGCGCCCCGTCCGGGTTTGCACGAAAAATGCCCATCTGCATCGTTGCGCTCCTCGGCATCGTAGTCCTGGCTACGACCTTCGTCGCGCGCCTCGCATCTGGAGCACTTTTCGTGCAAACGCGGCTCACGAAGGACTCGTTCAGAGGTTCCTAGTACGGCGGTATAATTGCGCCAGGGGGCGGAAGGGCCGGCGCCGGAGAAATCCGGGGCCGGCTTCCGCCTTTCTTGTTATTGGCCCGGCGCGATCGGGCGCAACCGAGAGGATTACCGATATGAAGCGTTTCCTGTTTGCGGTGATGCTGATGCTGGCGGGCGCCCCGGCGCTGGCCACCAACGTGGGGATGTCGGTCACCGTGGGCGAACCCGGCTTTTACGGCCGCCTCGACATCGGCAACTACCCGCCGCCGGTGCTCGTATACCCTCAGCCGGTGGTGATTCAGCCGGTGCCGGTGGGCGTGGTGTACGAGCCGGTTTACCTGCGCGTGCCGCCCGGCCACGCCAAGAAGTGGAGCAAGCACTGCTACAAGTACAACGCCTGCGGGCGGCCGGTCTATTTCGTGCGCGACAGCTGGTACAACAATGTCTATGTCCCGGAGTACCGGGTGCGCCATCGCCATTACGACTACGACGACGATCACGGCAAGGGCAAGGGGAAAGGAAAAGGCAAGGGACACAAGGACGACTGATCGGGGGCGGGCCCCACGTCCGCCTAGAGGACGATGGCGCTCACCGTCGCGAAGTAGATCAGCAGGCTCAACACGTCCTGGATGATGGTGGCCAGCGGCCCGCTGCCGTAGGCCGGGTCGCTGCCCAGCCGCCCCAGCATCCACGGCAGGAACAGGCCGATGGTGGTGGCCACGCCGCCCGCGCAAAGCAGGGCCAGGGTCACCGCGAAAGCCAGTTGCGGGTCGCCGAAGGCGAACCACGCCGCGGGGAAGGTGACGGCCCCCAGGGTGAGCCCGATGAGCAGCCCGGTGCGCAGCTCGCCGCCGATCAGCCGGCCGAGCCTGGCGTGCGAGAGCGACAGCCCGCGCACCGCCACCGCCTCGGTCTGGGTGCCGATGGCATCCGCCAGGTACACCAGTCCGGGAATGAAAAAGGCGATGGCCACCTTGCCCGACAGGGCCTGTTCGAAGCGGCTCATCACGAAGGTCGCCAGCATGCTCCCCGCGAGCCCCAGCAGCAGCCACGGGAGGCGGTGCCGGGCGCGGCGCAGGGGCGGCGCCTCGATCGCCTCCCGCGCGCGATGGGTCTCCCGGCCGATGCCGGCGATGCGGTGGATGTCCTCCACATGCTCCCGGCGCAGGATGTGCAGCAGCGCTTCGTTGGGCACCACCCCCAGCAGCCGGCCGTGGCGGTCCACGACGGGGATGGCGTTGAGCACGTGGTGCAGGGCCAGGGAGGCCACCTTCTCCTGGTCCATGTCCGGCAGCACCCGCGGGAAGTCCGCGTTCATCGCCTCGCTCACCGTCCGGTCCGGCGGCAGGGCCAGCATATCGGCGATGGTCACGCACCCCAGCAGGCGGTCCTCGGAATCCGTGACACAGACGATTTCCACCGTGTCGTAGTGGCGGCCGCGCAGCATTCCCAGCGCCTCCTCCACCGACTGCGACGGCGCCGCCCGGGGCACCGCGGCCATGAGGTAGTGCGCGGCGGTCTCGCCGCCGCGGCCGGTCCCGTCCCTGTGAATCCGCTCCCCCATGGCTAGCCGCATTCTCTCGGCGGCGTGAACCAGCGTCAATCGCGGGACTTTGGCGTCAATCAAACCGTCTCGTCCCGGCCAGTCTCCCGGGGCCGTCCAGCTCAACGCCCGGAGCCCGGCCCATCGGCCCCCGTCTCCGCCGAGCGGAAAGCTTGCGGGGAGCGGTACGTGGTAGCCAGGGTTCGTAGAGTCCGCTTCGGTCGAGCATCTGTTGCTGGGCGCTCTGAGAGTGGGGTGATGGATCGGCTCGATTTCCGCCGCCACCCCCTGTAGGCCCGCCCAATCAGCCGTTATTCACGGGCGCGCATCCATAGCCACAATGCTTGCGAGTTTGCACCGAACAGAGCGAAACGCTAACGTGTCGCTTCGTTTCACTGCTTGAGAATCCGCTCCCAGATGCCCCGCCGGCGCCGCCTGCTGTTCCCGCGTCTTTGGCCCGGTGTGCGCCGGACGTTTCGCGTGCTGCTGTCCGCGCCGGCCGGTCTGCAGTTCGTGCTGATCGCGATACTTGCGGTGGGACTGTGGGCGGCGGGCAACTGGGTTTACCACGCCGTTCGCAAGCCGACCGAGTTGCTGTTTCCGGTGAGCGACGCGCTCGCCAAGACGCCCGCTGAGACATGGCGGGAATACGGGCCGCTGTTCCGCAGGTACGCCACCGCCGTCATTACGCCCGAGTTCCTGGCCGCCCTCGCCCAGATCGAGAGCGCGGGCAATCCGCTGGCGCAGACTTACTGGCGCTGGAATCTGAGCTGGCATCCCCTGGAGGTGTACCGTCCGGCGTCCAGCGCGGTGGGCATGTACCAGATCACCGACGGGACGTTTGCCCAGACCCGGCGCGAGTGCCGGCAGGATCTGGCGCGCCCGGGGGGCGATTCCAGCCCCGCGCCGGGCTCGTGCTGGTTGGACAGCCTCTACTCGCGGGTCGTACCCGGAGAAGCCATCGAGCTCACGGCCACCCTGCTGGATGGCGCCGTGGCGGGGACGCTCCGGCGCCAGCGGATTTCCAGGGCGACGCAGCAGCAGAAGCACGACCTCGCCGCCGTGATCCACCTGTGCGGCGCCGGGGCGGGGGAGGGGTACGCCCGGCGCGGCTTCCGGTTGACGCCCGGACAGCGCTGCGGCGATCACGACGTGCGCGGGTATCTCGCGCGGGTCAACGCAATGAAGCGCCAGTTCGCGCGGCTGGCGGGGGAGTCCTGAGCACCGCCGGTGCGGCGGCGGGGGCTCCGCCTCCGGCGATCCGCCAGCGCCGTCACTCACTCGTTCCAGGCGGAGACCAGGAGGCGCAGCTGCCCGGAGATCCCCGGCGCGCGGTCGCTGCCGAAGGGAATCGTCATCTCCAGCTTTCCGCCGCGCAGCGACTTGTAGTCCAGTGATTTGCTGGCGCGGCCCGGATTGGTGCTCTGCCAGGCGTAGTTCACGGCCCAGGCGTCGCCGTCCTTCTGCGGCGGCACCATCTCCACCACCAGGGTGTCGCGGAACAGGTATCCGCCCTCGTAGTGCGAATCGGCCCAGAACTTGCGCTCCACCTCGTAATCCGGGACCCGCACGCCGAAAGTCAGGCCATAGGCCAGGGAGCGGCGGTTCGGGTTGACCCGGGCGCGGTTGGCCAGGAACACGGTGGAAAGATAGATGCTCCGCGCGGCCTTGTCCTTCGGGTCCTGCAGTTGCGTGTGGCTGCGGCAGGCCACCGAGTCCTCTTCCGCGACGCGGCGCGTCAGGTACCAGCGCTTGCCGCGGGGGGAGGACAGCGCCTCGAACTGGTACAGGGCGTTGACCTCCCTGTCCTTGATCGACGCCGGGACTCGGACCGAGTCCACATCGGCCCAGATGTCCACCCGCACGTCCCCGAACAGGAAGCGCGCCAGGTTCTGGTAGGCCTCTTCGCTGTTGACGATGCCGAAGTAGCCCGAGTGCGAGCGGTAGGCGTAGGCCGTGGCGCAGGGGGCCGAGAACTGCCCCTTCGCATTGACGCCCCACACCGAAGCGTTCTCCACCTTCACCAGCCCGTCGCTGCCGTGGCCCGCAAAGGCCCGGGACAGCCCCATGGCCACGTCGTAGTCCGCGCGGTTGGTGCCCACCATGCAAAAGAAGCGCTCGGAGGGAAATGCCTCCTCCGGCAGCCAGTCCACGCGGCCGGTCTTCTTGTGCAGGGCCTTCAGGTTCAGGTACTCGGCCATGTACTCACGGTTGAAGTTCCGCATGTCGGCGGCGCTGAGCCAGGAAGGAATGTTGAGGCCCGCGATCTCGATGCCGTTGTGGGGCGTGGCGTAGGTGAATACCTTGTCCACGCAGCGGCGTGCCTGTTCCTCGCCCAGGTCCGGGTTCTGCAGGAAGGCGCGGCACACCAGGCCGCCCATGGAATGCGCCACCAGGTAGCAGCGGAAGTCCTTGGGCGCGATGCCGCTTTGCGGGTCGCCGCAGACCAGTTCCCGGACACGCAGGATCAGGTCGCTCAGACCCCTGGCGAACTCGGTGATCGCCGGCGTCTTTCCGCTCCCGAGCAGCGCCGACGCCTGCTCGTAGTAGCGATAGATGACGATGGAGCGGGGCGGGATGGTGCCCTCCCAGTCCGGGTCCACGATGTCCAGGCCGTCGCGGAAGATGTCGGCGTAGCCGAAGTCGGAGGTGAGCCGAAGCACCGGAGACTCGAAGATGAACTTCCTCGCCGGCTTGTCCTTCTCCGGCGTGGCGCGGAACACGGTGGAACCGAGGTTGAAGCCGCAGAACGGGTCGGCGGTGGTCTCGTCCTGCTCGCGCTCGGTCATGGCGTAGCCGCGCACGTAGATGATGGGGTAGAACGGGGCGTGGGGGTTGGGCATGACTACCTCCGCATGAAAGGACTGCGGCTCACGGCCGCGGGGACGATTCCGGGGCCTCAAGCCTCCGGCACCGGGCCATGATAATCGCGAAACCCGTCCGGCGGCGCCCCCCGCCAGCCTCACCTCCCGCAGCGGGAAGGGGATGACCACGTCGCGCGCCCGGAACGTCTCCAGGATCGCCCGGTTGATCTCCCGCGTGGCCGCGTCGTGGATGACGCCGGCCACAGCCGCTTCGGCCCGAACCTCGGCAGTGTATTGCGCGCTTTACCGGGACACATCGGTGCGCGAATGCCGGGGCATATCGCGCACGGCTGAGGCATATCACGCGGCATTCCGTGACGCGCCCCCTGTCGCCAGAACCCGACACTTTTATAAAAGAATCATAGAGTTCATGTGCTTGAGAAATTACTCGGGCGCTGGCACGCAACCTGCGTCAAAGGGGACGCAACCGACCGGCAAGCCAAGAATCGGTACGACTTGTGCCAGGCGGCGCACCGCCCGCCTGGAACCCCAATGGAGGAGCATCAAAATGAAATTCGGTTTCTGGTCACTGGCCCTGTTCAGTGTCGCCCAAATGGGTGCAACGGCCGCCCTTGCCGACCCCGACAACCTGCATGGCCTCGGCCGGACCCAGCCCGGCTCGGCGCAGACCTCGTTCACCCGCATGTTCCCGGACCTGCCGCCGTTCGCCGAGGCGACCGATAGCATGCGCGACAAGGTGAAGGAACTGGGGCGGGCGGGTGGCATCCTGGACGCCCAGGACAACCTGAGCGATCCCATCCAGTCGGTGGTGAATCCGGGCGTGTTCAGCCCGCTCAATCCCGACAATCCCACCATGACCGCGGGCGTGACCTTCTTCGGGCAGTTCCTGGACCACGACATCACCCTGGACCCGAAATCCCCGCTGCTTCGGCCCGCCAACCCGAGGCTTACCACCAACTTCCGCACCCCGGCATTCGACCTGGATTCACTCTACGGCGGCGGCCCCGAGGAATCCGCGGAACTCTACGACCTGAGCTCGGGCGACATCCTGTTCCGGGTCGAGGCGATCCCGGGCTCGGAGGCCGTCTCGCGCAAGGGCGCCACCCGCTACGACCTGCCCCGGGACGACGGCGGCGTCGCCATCCTGGCGGAGGGCCGCAACGACGAGAACACCATCATCAGCCAGTTCCACCTGGCCATGCTGCGCTTCCACAACGCGGTAAGCGCCGGCGTGCGGGCGGAACAGCCGGACTGGCCGGCCGAGAAGGTCTTTGCCGAGGCGCAACGCCTGGTGCGATGGCACTACCAGTGGATCATAGTGAACGAGTTCCTCCCCGCGACCATCGGGCAGCAGCGG
>DASTHR010000115.1:0-3823 GCA_035718105.1 Burkholderiales bacterium | reverse complement strand
GCGCTGCGCAGGGCGCCCGGTGCCAGGGGCCGCTCGCTCCAGGCGAAGGTGCCGTCATCGGTGAGCGCCACGCCGCGCTCGGCTATGCCGTCCTTGTGCCACGCCACCAGGTGCACCGGCAGCGCGTCCAGCACCTCATTGGCCAGCACCAGGCCGGTGATGCGTTCGGGCAGGCGGTCCAGCCACCGCAGCCGGGGAAGCAGGTGCGGCGTCGTGGCCCGCAGCCAGTTCATCTGGCGCTCCCGCAAGTCGGCACTCACTTCCAGGATGGAATAGGCTGCCGGTAGTGTCCCGAGCCGTTCCAGCTCCAGTAGCAGCTGGCTGGCGAGGCGCCCCGAGCCCGCTCCCAGCTCAATGATTTCGCCGCCGGTCAGGGAAAGCACCTGCGCCGCCTGACGCGCCAGGGTGTGGCCGAACAGGGGGGTGATCTCGGGCGCGGTGACAAAATCGCCCTCGCGCCCCAGCTTGCGCGCGCCCGCCGCGTAGTAGCCCAGGCCGGGGGCGTACAGCGCCAGCTCCATGTAACGGGCAAAGGGGATCCAGCCGCCGGCGGCGCGGATCTCGGTTTCGATGAGCCCGCCGAGGCGCTGGCTGTGTTCCAGGGCAAGGGGGTCCGGGGCGGGAAGCCGGGTCATGGCGGTATAATGAAAACCCGAATCGGATCAGAGGGTACGAAGTCTAGTGGACAAGGCACTGCATGGCAAAGTGGCATTGGTGACCGGTGGCGCGAAACGCGTCGGGGCCGGCATCGTGCGCCTGCTCCATGCCCGGGGGGCGCGGGTGCTGATCCATTACCGGTCCTCCGCGGCCGACGCCCGGTCCCTGGCAGCGGACCTCAACGAGCGGCGTCCCGATTCCGCCGCCGTTGCCGCCTGCGACCTGCTGCATGGGGCCGAACTGCCACGGCTGATCGGGGCCGCAATGGCGCGTTTCGGCCGCTTGGACGTGCTGGTGAACAACGCCTCAAGCTTTTACCCCACCCCCATGGGTGAAATCACCGAGCGCGCCTGGGACGACCTCATCGGCACCAACTTCAAGGCGCCGGTGTTCCTGGCCCAGGCGGCGGCACCGGAGTTGACCCGCAACGAGGGCTGCATCGTCAACATCGCCGACATCCACGCCGAGCATCCCATGAAGAATCATCTGGTGTATTCCGCGGCCAAGGCCGGCCTGGTGGCGGCTACGCGCGCCCTGGCAAGGGAACTGGCGCCCCGGGTGCGGGTAAACGCCGTGGCCCTGGGCCCGATACTCTGGCCAGAGGATTCCCCTTGGTCTGACGAGGCCCTGCGGGCGCGGGTGGTGGAGCGCACCCTGCTGCGCCGGGTCGGCGATCCGGACGACGTGGCCAAGGCGGTGGGCTACCTCGTGGCGGACGCCCCGTACGTCACGGCCCAGGTGCTCAACGTGGACGGCGGGCGCACCATCGCCCTGTAGGGCGGTGAAGGGTGACGAGGTGAAGGAGTGAAGGCATGAACAAGCCGGCCGAGATACCCGACCGCCGCGCGCATTACGAGGCGAACAAGCTCGCCAAGCGGCTGCGCCGCCTCACCGGGCAGGCCATTGCCGATTACAACATGATCGGCGAGGGCGACCGGGTGATGGTGGCCATGTCCGGCGGCAAGGACAGCCACGCGCTGCTGGACATCCTGCTGCAGTTGCGGGACAGCGCTCCGGTGCGCTTCGAGATCGTGGCCGTCAACCTGGACCAGAAGCAGCCGGGCTTCCCCGCCCATGTGCTGCCGGAATACCTCAGCGCCCGGGGCGTGCCCTTCCGCATCGTGGAGCAGGATACCTACAGCGTGGTGAAGCGGGTGATCCCCGAGGGCAAAACCATGTGCTCGCTCTGCTCGAGGCTGCGGCGCGGCGTGCTCTACCGCGTCGCGGGCGAGCTGGGGGCCACCCGCATCGCCCTGGGCCACCACCGCGACGACATCGTGGAGACTTTCTTCCTCAACCTGTTCCACGGCGGCAAGCTGCGCGCCATGCCACCCAAGCTGGTGTCCGACGACGGGCGCAACGTCGTAATCCGCCCGCTGGCGTACTGCCGCGAGAGGGACCTCGGGGAATACGCCCGGCTGAAGGCCTTTCCGATCATCCCCTGCAGCCTGTGCGGCTCCCAGGACAACCTCCGGCGCCAGGAAGTGAAGGAAATGCTGCACCAGTGGGAGAGAAGGCATCCGGCGCGCATCGAGACCCTGTTCAACAGCCTGTCCAACATTGCGCCTTCCCACCTGCTGGACCGGCGCCTGTTTGACTTCGCCGGGCTGAAACCCGCCGGTGTGCCGCAGCGCGACGGTGACAGGGCGTTTGACCCTGACGAGTAGGCGGGCCCGGCGTTCCCTGCGTTCCGGTGCGGTCTCGGAGATTCCCTGAAACCCTGTAAAATGGCGCCCTTTGTGAAAACAGGGCCCTGCCGCCATGAAATTCCGCCCCAACAACAAGATCAGCACTTTTTATCCGCCCCAGCGCACGCTCATGGGGCCGGGCCCGTCGGACATGCACCCGCGGGTGCTCTCGGCCCTGTCGCGTCCCACCATCGGCTACCTGGACCCGGTGTTCGTGGGAATGATGGACGAGCTGAAGGCCCTGCTGCGCTACGTGTTCCAGACCCAGAACGCGATCACCTTCCCGGTTTCCGGCCCCGGCTCCGTGGGCATGGAGATGTGCTTCGTGAATATGGTGGACCCCGGAGACAAGGTGATCGTCTGTCGCAACGGGGTGTTCGGCGGGCGCATGATCGAGAACGTGGAGCGCTGCGGCGGCGTCCCGGTGATCATCGACGACGCCTGGGGCGAGGCGGTGGATCCGCACAAGGTCGAGGAGGCGTTTCGCAAGCACCCGGACGCAAAGGTGCTTGCCTTCGTCCATGCCGAGACCTCCACCGGTGTCATGTCCGACGCCAAGGCCCTGGCCGCCATCGCCCGCAGGCATGGGGCGCTCACCATCATGGATGCGGTGACCTCCCTGGGCGGCTCGCCGGTGCTGGTGGACGAGTGGGGCATCGACGCCTGCTATTCCGCGAGCCAGAAGTGCCTGTCCTGCACTCCGGGCCTGTCCCCCATCACCTTCTCCGACCGGGTGATCGAAAAGGTGCGGGCGCGGGGGCGCAAGTGCCAGAGCTGGTTCATGGACCTCAACCTGCTGCTGGGCTACTGGGGCGCCACCACCCGCACCTACCACCACACGGCCCCCACCAACGGGCTGTATGGTCTGCACGAGTCCCTGCTGATGATCCACGAGGAAGGGCTGGAGAACTCCTGGGCCCGCCACCTGCGCAACTACAAGGCGCTCAAAGCCGGCCTTGAGACCTTCGGCTTCAGGTTCCTGGTGAAGGAGGAGGCGCGCCTGCCGCAGATGAGCGCGGTGATGGTGCCCGCCGGGGTGGACGACAAGGAAGTGCGGCGCCGGCTGCTGGCGGACTACAGCCTGGAGATCGGCGCGGGCCTGGGCGAACTCGCCGGCAGGATCTTCCGCTTCGGCATCATGGGCTGGTCCAGCAAGATGGAGAACGTGATGCTCTGCCTGTGCGCGCTGGAGACCGTGCTCTCCGACATGGGCGTCACGGTGGACTTCGGCGCCGCCGAGTCCGCGGCCTACAGAGCCTACGCCGCCAACCCCATCACTGCCAGGCCCGCCCGCGCCGCCGCAGTCCGATAAAACGCCGTCAGCAAGTCAACGCGGCGGCCGGAAGCCTTAGCGCCGGTTGCGCACCACTTTCTGGAAGCGGCCCGCCAGCTCGGGTTGCGCGGCGTAGCGGTCCAGCTCCGGCACCATCACCTTGTCCAGGGCGTCCAGCCGGTCGCGCGGCGCCGGGTGGGTCCTG
>DASTHR010000114.1:0-7812 GCA_035718105.1 Burkholderiales bacterium | reverse complement strand
TAATCGCCGCGCCGCTCCTTCTTGATCACGCTCTCGTAGATCTGGCCGGTGGTGAAGTTGTTGCGCCTCGTCATCTTGGCCGTCGTGAAGCGCTCGTAGTGGCCGAGGTCGAGGTCGGTCTCGGCGCCGTCCTCGGTGACGAAAACCTCGCCGTGCTGGAACGGGCTCATGGTGCCCGGATCCACGTTGATATAGGGATCGAGCTTCAGCAGGGTGACCTTGATGCCGCGGGATTCCAGCAGGGCGGCCAGGGAGGCGGCGGCTATTCCCTTGCCCAGGGAGGACACCACACCGCCGGTGACGAACACATACTTGGCCATGGCGTCGAATGATAGCGCAATCGGGGGGTGGCAACAATCGAGCCATGGCCTTTGCCCGCGGCCGTTTTCCGCGTCCTCCGTGTATCATTGGGCGGACCATGGATGCCCGCGCCCAGGCGCTGAAACTCTACCCTGTCCTGCAGTCGCTGCCGCCTTCGCAGCTCGACCAGGCGCTGGCTCAGGCGCGACCGCTCAAGCTGGCGGCCGGAAGCGTGGTCTTCGACGAGCGCCACCCCTGCCAGGGCTTTCCGATGCTGCTCTGCGGCGCCATCAAGGTGGTGAAGAGCGCGCCCAACGGCCGGGAACTCCAGCTCTACCGCGTGGAGCCCGGCGAGAGCTGCGTCCTCACCTCCAGCTGCCTGCTGGGAAATGCCGCCTATTCCGCCCGCGGCATCGCCGAGGGCAACCTGGAGCTGCTGGTGCTTCCGCCCGCGGCATTCCAGCGCCTGCTGGAGAGCCACGAGCCGTTCCGCAGATTCGTGTTCAGCCTGTTCTCGGAACGGCTGGCGGAGCTGATGCAGCTGGTGGAGGAGGTGGCGTTCCGCAAGCTCGACCAGCGGCTCGCCGCGCTGCTGCTGACCCGGGGCCGGGTCATCCAGACCACCCACCAGGCCATCGCCGACGAACTGGGCAGCGTGCGCGAGATCATCAGCCGCCTGCTTAAGGGCTTCGCCGAGCAGCGCCTGGTGGCGCTCTCGCGGGAGCAGGTCGAGGTCCTGGACCCGGCGGGGCTCAAGCGCATCGCCGACGCGGCGTCCTGAAAGCCACCACCAAGACACCAAGGCACGAAGAAAAGCAAAGGCTGCCAGACGGGCAGGCCACGGCATCGACCAGATCTTGCGTTCGACCTTGCCGTTCTCCGAGTTGAAACAGATTTCCCTGGTGTCTTGGTGCCTTGGTGGTTACGCCTTGACGTGCGTCGCTTCCTTGGCGAGATAGAGCCAGGTCTCCACCACGGTGTCGGGGTTGAGGGACATGGACTCGATCCCCTCCTCCATCAGCCAGCGCGCCAGGTCCGGATGGTCCGAAGGACCCTGGCCGCAGATCCCTATGTACTTGCCCAGTTTGCGGCAGGCCTGGATCGCCAGCCGCAGAAGCATCTTCACCGCCGCGTCGCGCTCGTCGAACAGCTCCGCGATCAGGGCGGAATCCCGGTCCAGCCCCAGGGTAAGCTGGGTGAGATCGTTGGAGCCGATGGAGAAGCCGTCGAAGTGCTCAAGGAACTGCTCCGCCAGCAGCGCGTTGGACGGGATCTCGCACATCATGATGAGGCGCAGACCGTTCTCGCCGCGCCTGAGCCCGTTCTCGGCCAGCAGCGCCACCACCTGCTTCGCCTCCTCCACGGTGCGCACGAACGGGATCATCACCTCGACGTTGGTGAGCCCCATCTGGTCGCGGACTTTCTTCAGGGCCCGGCACTCGAGCAGGAAGGCGTCGCGGAACGATTGCGCCACGTAGCGTGAGGCACCGCGGAAACCCAGCATCGGGTTCTCCTCCTGGGGCTCGTACTTCTGCCCGCCGGTGAGGCTCGAATACTCGTTGGACTTGAAGTCCGACATGCGGACGATCACCGGCTTGGGATAGAACGCGGCCCCCAGGGTGGCGATGCCCTCGGCGAGCTTCTCCGCGTAGAAGCTCACCGGGCTCTCGTAGCCCGCGCTGTGCTGCTCCACCGCCTGGCGCAGGTCGAGGGGAAGGTTCGGGTACGCCAGCACCGCCTTCGGGTGCACCCCGATCATGCGGGCAATGATGAACTCGAGCCGGGCCAGCCCCACGCCGAAATTCGGCAGCCGCTGGAAATCGAACGCCAGCTCCGGGTTGCCCACGTTCATCATGATCTTGGTGGGAGGCTTGGGCATGGCCTCGAGGGAGAGGTCCATCACCTCCACCTCCAGCTTGCCCTGGTAGACATGGCCGGTGTCGCCCTCGCAGCAGGCGACGGTGACCAGGGTGTCCTCGCGCAGGGTGCGCGTGGCGTTGCCGCAGCCCACCACTGCCGGGATGCCCAGTTCGCGGGCAATGATGGCGGCGTGACAGGTGCGACCGCCGCGATTGGTGACGATGGCGGACGCGCGCTTCATCACCGGCTCCCAGTCCGGGTCCGTCATGTCGGTCACCAGCACGTCCCCCGGCTGGACCCGGGCCATCTCCTTGGCGTTCTGTATCACGCACACCTTGCCGATGCCGACCTTCTGCCCGATGGCCCGCCCCGAGGCGAGCACCTCGCTGCGCTCCTTCAGCCGGTAGCGCTGCAGCTTGTTGCCCGAGGACTGCGCCTTCACCGTCTCGGGACGCGCCTGCAGGATGTAGAGCCGTCCATCCTCGCCGTCGCGCGCCCATTCGATGTCCATCGGCCTCCGGTAGTGGCGCTCGATGGCCACGGCGTAGCGCGCCAGTTCCAGCACCTCCGAGTCGCTGACGGAAAAGCGGTGGCGGTCGGCCTCGGGAACGTCCACGGTCTCGGTGGAGCGGCCCGCCTCGCGGCTGGCGGTATAGCGCATGAGGACGGCCTTTGAGCCCAGGTGCCGCTTCAGGATCGCCGGCCGGCCGGCTTCCAGCGCCGGCTTGTAGACATAGAACTCGTCGGGGTTGACCGCGCCCTGCACCACCGTCTCCCCCAGCCCGTAGGAGGAGGTGATGAACACTACCTTGTCGAACCCGGACTCGGTGTCCAGGGTGAACATCACTCCGCTCGCCCCCAGGTCGCTGCGAACCATGCGCTGCACGCCCGCGGAGAGCGCCACCTCGGCGTGGACGAAACCCTTGTGCACCCGATAGGAGATGGCGCGGTCATTGTAGAGGGAGGCGAAGACGTGCTTCACCGCATGCAGCACGTTCTCCAGCCCGTGAATGTTGAGGAAGGTCTCCTGCTGCCCGGCGAAGGACGCGTCGGGGAGATCCTCCGCGGTGGCCGAGGAGCGCACCGCGAACGAGACATCCGCGCCGCCCGCGTCCGCCACCATTCTCCGGTAGGCGGCGATGATTTCCTCCTCCAGGCGCGGCGGCAGCGGCGCCTCGATGATCCACCGGCGGATGCGCTCGCCGGCCTGCGCCAGCGCCCGCACGTCGTCGATGTCGAGGCTGGTCAGCGCCTCCGCGATGCGGGCGTCGAGCCCGTCACGCGCGAGGAAATCCCGGTAAGCCTGCGCCGTCGTGGCGAAGCCCCCGGGGACGCGCACGCCGGCATGCTCAAGCTGGCTGATCATCTCGCCCAGGGAAGCGTTCTTGCCCCCGACGATTTCCACGTCGGACATCCGCAGCTCGTCGAACCATGCGACATACCGGGAATCAGCCATGTGCCAGCCCTTCGTTGTGAGTGTGGGAAAAAGGCGGTATTTTATCAGGAGCATGCAGCCAAGCAGAACCGCGTTTTTCGTTTCGGACCGCACCGGCATCACCGCCGAGATGCTGGGCCACAGCCTGCTCACCCAGTTCGACGGGGTGCGGTTCCGCGAGGTCACCGTGCCGTTCATCGACACCCCGGAAAAGGCCCTCGAACTGGTGGCCCACGTCAACGACCGGGCCGCGGCCGAGGGAAAGCGGCCCCTGGTGTTCAGCACGCTCGTAGATCCGGAATTGCGCCGCATCGTGGCCACCGCCGAGGCCTGCCACCTCGACTGCTTCCAGATCTTCATCCAGCCGCTCGAAGCGGAACTGGGCCTGCAGTCGTCGCACACCATCGGGCGCACCCACAGCGCCAGCGACGTCGTCAACTACCACGAGCGCATCGAGTCCATCAACTTCGCCCTGGGCCACGACGACGGGGTGTCGACGCGCGACCTGGCCGAATCCGACATCATCCTGGTCGGCGTCTCGCGCTGCGGCAAGACCCCGACCTGCCTGTACCTGGCGCTGCAGTACGGCATCCGCGCCGCGAACTATCCGCTGGTGCCGGAGGACTTCGCGTCCATGCGCCTGCCCGCCGCCCTCGGCAATTTCAAGCACCGCCTCTACGGCCTAACCATTCACCCGGAGCGCCTGATGCAGATCCGCAACGAGCGCCGCCCGGGAAGCGGATACGCCACCCTCGCCAACTGCCAGTTCGAGGTTCGAGAGGCCGAGGCCCTGATGCGCCAGGAGGGCATTCCCTACCTGGACACCACCCACAAGTCCATCGAGGAACTGGCCACCACCATCCTGCACCAGGCGAACCTGGTGAGGCATGTGTATTGACTGGCGAGTCTGGTAGGAGGCTTCTCTAGCCCCCCGCTGCCAGCTTCTGCCTCACCACTTCAAACAGGCACACCGCCGCCGCGGCCGCGGCGTTCAGCGACTCGGCCCCCGGTGCCATGGGAATGGAGATCATCTCGTCCGTCTCTGCCAGCAGACTGGCCGACACTCCGGAGCCTTCGCTGCCGAGCACCAGGGCGAGGGGGCCGGTCAGACGACATTCGTAGAGGCTGCGTCCGTCCCGCGGCACCGTTGCCACCACCCGACCGTGGAATGCCCGCGCCACCGCAGCCAGGTCCGCGCCGGCCTGCAACGCAAGCCGGAAGTGCGCCCCCATGGCCGCGCGCAGGACCCGGGGCGACCAGGGGTCGGCGCAGCCCCGCGACAGCCATGCGGCCTGCGCGCCCGCCGCCGCCGCCGAGCGCAGGATCGTGCCCACGTTGCCGGGGTCCTGGATGTCCTCGAGCAGGACGCCAAGTTGCGGGGCCGGCCCGGGCGCGGGACCGGGAATGGCAATCACCGCCGCAATCCCCACCGGCGCCGACACCTGGGCGATGCGCTCGAACAGCCGGTCCGGAAGCAGCAGGGTTTCCGCCGCGTCCAGTTCGCGCAGCAGCGCCGCCACTTCCGCGTTGCCCTGCGCCGATTCGCTGACCACCACGGTCTCGGGAACTCCCCCGGCCTCCAGGCACGCGGCCACCAGGTGGGTGCCCTCCAGCAGCGCGCGGCCCTGTTCCCTGCGCGCCGCCGCCGACTCGCGCAGCGCCAGGAGTTTCCTGAAGCCGGGATTATCCCGGGAGGAGATCAGTTTCACGACACGGATCGCGGCAGCGCTTCTGATATAGTCATTGCGCATGGACACCCGGTCCCGCGGCACATGAAGATCGTCATCATCACGCCCGCCAAGGTAACCTCCCGCACCGGCAACCGCAACACCGCATTGCGCTGGGCGGGCCTGCTGCGCCAGCTCGGCCACCGGGTGCGGGTGCAGACCGAATGGGACGGCGGACCCGCGGACCTGATGCTGGCGCTGCACGCCAGGAAAAGCCACGCTTCGATCCGGCGCTTCCATGACGCGTTCCCGGGACGGCCGCTGGTGCTGGCGCTCACCGGCACCGACCTGTACCGCGACATCCGCGCCGACGCCGACGCCCGCTGGTCCATGCGGGTTGCCGATCGCATGATCGTGCTGCAGGACATGGGCCTGAAGGAGCTGACGCCGGCCCTGCGGCGCAAGACCCGGGTGATCTACCAGTCAGCCAGGCCCTCGCGGCGGCTGCCGCCGCTCAAGCGCAGCTTTGAGGTGTGCGTCATCGGCCACCTGAGGGAAGAGAAAGACCCCTTCCGCGCCGCGCATGCCCTCGCCCTGCTTCCGCCGGGCTCCCGCATCCGGGTGACGCAACTGGGACGGGCGCTGGACGCGGAGAGCGAGCGCGAGGCCCGCGCCTTCATGGCCCGGGACCCGCGCTATGTCTGGGCCGGGGAAGTGCCCCATGCGCGGGCGCGCCGGGTGCTGGCGCGAAGCCGTCTGATGGTGATCAGCTCCCGCATGGAAGGCGGCGCCAACGTGGTGTGCGAGGCCCTTGCCGGCGGGGTCCCGGTCATCGCCTCCCGCATCCCAGGAAACGTGGGGATGCTGGGGCGGGACTACGCCGGCTACTATTCCCTGGAGGACACCGCGGCGCTGGCGCGGCTGCTGGCCCGCGCCGAAGGCGACCCGAGGTTCCTGGCGCGGCTTGCCGCGCAGTGCCGCGCCCGCCGGCCGCTGGTGGCGGCGGCGAGGGAAAAGGCCGGCCTGGCGGCGCTGCTGCGGGAACTCAGATCAGGACCGGCCCCAGGGTCGCGATCATGATGGTGATCGCGCCGAGCAGCAGGTTGATGCCCACCAGGCGGCGGATCTGGCCCAGGGCCGCGCCGCCCGCCTTCCAGTCCCCGGCCGCCACCGCCCGGCGCAGCCACTGGTAAGGCGCGAAGTAGACCCGGAGGAAGACGAGCATCATCACCAACCCCAGCGCGAACATGGCGTGCACGTAAAGCGGCGCCGCGGCGAAGCCGCCCAGGAGCATGATCATGTAGAGGCCGCTCGCCAGGATCAGCGCCACCGCCGCCCACACCCACGGGAAGAAGCGCGAGAACGTGCCGTCCCACAGGCGCAGGCGCAGGGGGGGCTCCAGCACCTGGGCCGCCACCGGCCGCAGACACATGTAGGCGAAGAACATGCCTCCCACCCAGACGGTGACACCCAGCAGGTGCAGAAAGACCAGCATTCTCATCGGCATCCTCTCATGATTCCCCGCGCTTGGGCCGCGTTCCGATGCAACGGTCAGGAATCGCGATCAACCAGCAAGGCCCTGACCGGAGCGTAGCTTTTCCGGTGCATGTCGCAGACGCCGTGGGCGCGCAGGGCTGCGATGTGCTCCGCGGTGGGATAGCCCTTGTGGCGGTCGAAACCGTATTGCGGATACGCGCGGTGCAGGTCCAGCATGGCGGCGTCGCGGGCGGTCTTGGCAAGGATGGACGCGGCCGAGATCTCGGCCACCGAGGCATCGCCCCCGATGATCGCCCGCGACGGCATGGAGAGCCGCGGGCAGTGCGTGCCGTCCACCAGCACCTCGTCGGGCGCAATCCCCAGGGCCTCCACCGCCCGCTTCATCGCCAGCAGCGAGGCCTGCAGGATATTGAGACGGTCAATCTCCTCCACCGAGGCCGTGCCCACGGCCCACGCGAGGGATTGCCCGCGAATGGCCGCGGCCAGCGCCTCGCGCCTTCGCGCGGGGACCTTCTTGGAGTCCGCAAGCCCCGCGACGGGGCGCCGCGGGTCCAGCACCACCGCCGCCGCGTATACCGGCCCGGCGAGGGGCCCGCGCCCGGCCTCGTCCACGCCGCAGACGATACGCGCGGTGCTCATGCCGCCAGCCTCCTCTCCAGCAGGGGCAGGACCGCCAGCGCCGCCTGCTCCGCGGTGTTACGCCGCAGCAACTGGTGGATCTCGGTGAACCGCTCTTCGAGACGGCGCACACGCCGTTCGTCGGACACCATGCTGATCAGCGCCGAGGCCAGGTTCTCGGGGGTCGCGTCGTCCTGCAGGAATTCCGGCACCAGCCCCTCCCCCGCCAGGATGTTTGGCAGGCCGACCCACGGCGTGTAGGCCTTGCGCCGGGATATCCACCAGGTGAGGGAGGCGAGCTTGTAGGTAATGACCATGGGGCGCTTGAGCAGCGCCGCCTCCAGGGTCTCCGTGCCGGACGCCGCGATCACGCCATCGGCTGCGGTCATGGCCTCCTGGGCATGGCCGAACAGCAGCGTGATCGGAACCTCCTGG
>DASTHR010000113.1:0-4351 GCA_035718105.1 Burkholderiales bacterium | reverse complement strand
CGGAACAGGTCCTGCCCCGGATCTTCGACCCTTTTTTCACCACCAAGGAGGTCGGAAGCGGCACTGGATTGGGGCTGTCAATAGCGTATAAAATCGCCGAGCAGCACGGTGGCTCGATCCGGGTCGCGTCCAGGGTGGGCGTCGGCAGCCGGTTCACCGTGGTCCTTCCCCTGGAACCGCCCGCTTCGGCTGAAGCCTGACATGACCGCCGCCTTCACCATCGGAAAATACGAGGTCCAGGGACGCATCGGCGAGGGCGGGGTCGCGCTCGTCTACCAGGCCTACGATCCCGTCATCCAGCGCACCGTGGCCCTGAAGGCGCTGAGCAAGGCGCTGCTCGGGCCCGCGGAGCGCGACTTCATCCTGCAGCGGTTTCGACGCGAGGCGCAGTCCGCCGGGCGGCTGGTCCATCCCAACATCGTGGCGGTGTTCGAGTATGGCGAAGACGAGGAGTTCGCGTTCATCGCCATGGAATTCGTGATCGGCGAAAGCCTGGAGCGCCACCTGCAGCGCAATCCGCGCCCGGAACCGATCTGGATCCGGGAGTTCGCCGCCCAGCTGCTCGACGCCCTGGAGTACTCCCACTCGCATGGCGTGATCCACCGCGACATCAAGCCCGCCAACATCATGGTGATGAAGGAGGGGCGGATCAAGGTTTCGGACTTCGGCATCGCACGCATCGAGACCAGCGCCACCACCCAGGGCAGCGAATGGGTGGGCACCCCGAACTACATGGCGCCGGAGCAGTTCCAGGGCCAGCCGGCGGACCATCGTTCGGACATATACGCCGCGGGCGTCGTCATCTATGAACTGCTCGCCGGGCGCCGGCCGTTCCAGGGCGACACGGCGGAGGTGATGCGCCAGGCGGTGCAGGTGATGCCGCAGGTGCCGTCGGAGATCAACCCGGAGGTCCCTTCCGCCGCCGACGACGTGGTGCTCAAGGCGCTGGCGAAGCGCCCGGTGGATCGCTGGCAGACTGCCCATGAATTCGCCATGGCCTTCGAGCAGGCTCTTGAGCAGCGTCCGAGCCTGGACCTGGATCTGACGAGCGGCCTGCACCCGACCAACGACGCCCAGCCGCCTTCCGGGCTGATGACTCTGGCGCGCCGGCTGGGGATGGTGCGCACCCCCGGACCGACCGACATCCGCCCGCCCGAGAGCGGGGGCGAGACGGTGTCCAGGCCGCGCATCCTGTTCGTGGACGACGAGGAACGCATCCTCACCGCCCTCAAGTCGCTGTTCCGCAGTGGATACCACGTGTTCACCGCAACCTCCGGCGGCCAGGCGCTGGAGTTCCTGCGGCGTTTCCCGATCCACGTGCTGGTCAGCGATCAGCGCATGCCGGGCATGAACGGCGTAGAGCTGCTGCGCGAGGTGAAGGAAATCTCCCCCGGTACCGTCCGCATGCTGCTCACCGGCTACTCGGACCTGGCGGCCATCGTCGGCTCCATCAACGAGGGCGAGGTCTACCGCTTCGTTAGCAAGCCCTGGAACAACCAGGAGATCGTCGGCATCGTGGCCGAGGCCGCCGCCATTGGCGTGGCCCTGGCCGAGACCCGCACCGCGCACGGCCTGGTATCGCGCACCGAGGCCACGGTCCTGGTGCTGGACGACGCCCAGGAGCTTTACCGCGCGGCGCGCGAGCTGCTGGCCGACGTCTGCCCCGTGGCCTACGCCCGCGACCTGGACGAGGCGCTGCAGGTGATGCGGGAGGTGGAGGTGGCGGTACTGGTGGCGGACCTCGACATGCCGGGCGCGGCCATTGCAAGCTTCCTCAAGCTGCTCAAGTCCGAGCATCCCGAGATCCTGTCGATCGTGATCACCCAGGCCTCCGATTCCGAGTCCATCATCGAACTCATCAACCAGGCGCAGATGTTCCGCTTCCTGAACAAGCCGGTGAACCTGTCGCTGATGAAGTCGCACGCCCTGGCGGCCCTCAGCCGCTACCAGGCATTCAAGGCCGATCCCCAGCTCCTGCAGCAGCAGCATGTGCAGGAACCCGCCAAGGCGCGCGGCGGCGGACTCGCCGGCACGGTTCTTGACGGGCTGAGGGCGTTGCGCAGCCGGGTCGGACTGCAGCAGGGGCAGCCCTGAGCCCGCGCCCGATGGCTTGCCGGCGGACGTAATCCGAATGAAGCTCGAAGTCCTGAGGGCGGCCCCGGCGCAGCCCGGCCGCGGGGCGCCGCTGCTGTTCGTGCACGGCGCCTTCTCCGCGGCCTGGTGCTGGGCCGAGCATTTCCTTCCCTATTTCGCGGACCGCGGCTACGACTGCTACGCCGTGAGCCTGCGCGGGCACGGCGCGAGCGAGGGCGGCGACCGGATCCACACCCACAGCCTGCGCGACTACGTGGACGATGTGGCGCGGGTAGTGGAATCCATGCCGGTCAAGCCGGTATTGGTGGGGCACTCCATGGGGGGCATGGTGATTCAGCATTACCTGGACCACGCCGATGTTCCCGCCGCGGTGCTGATGGCGTCGGTGCCCCCGTCGGGCCTGTTCGGGCCCTCGGTGGATCTGGCCTGGCGTGACCCGAGCTTTTTCGGCCAGATGGGGCTGATCCAGTATGCCAACCCGGGTTTCGCGACGGTGGAGGGTCTGCGCCGGGTGCTGTTCTCGCGGCGCGCCGACGATGCCGTGGTGGCCAAGACCTTCGCCCGCATGCAGCCCGAGTCCCAGCGCGCCATCTGCGACATGACCTGGCCGCGCCTGCGGCTGCGTCGCCGACGGCTGCCGCCCCTGCTGGTGCTGGGCGCCGAGCATGACGCGTTCTTCCGCCCGCACTCGGTGCATGCCACCGCCGGTCACCTGGGCGTCGAGGCGGAGATCATCCCCGGCATGGCCCACGCCATGATGCTCGAGCCGGACTGGCAGCGGGCGGCCGACCGGATCCACCGCTGGCTGGCGGAGGTCGGATTTTAAGGCCCTGAATAGAAAGAAATAGCGATTCGGGCGCGGGACTTGAACTTGCAGCCCTCCAACCCCATCTAACGCTGCGAGTTACCCATCAATCCGGAGGGTTTAATGAAACGCATCGTCCTGTTCATCGTCACCAACCTCGCGGTGCTGTTCGTGCTCAGCATTACCGCGCGGCTGCTGGGGGTGGACCGCTTTCTAACCCAGGGAGGCCTGAACCTCAACATGCTGCTGATGTTCTCGGCCCTCATCGGATTCGGGGGCTCTTTCATCTCGCTGGCGATGTCCAAGTGGTCGGCGAAGATGGCCACCGGCGCCCAGGTCATCGAGCGGCCCTCCCATCCCACCGAGGTGTGGCTGGTGGAGACGGTGCGGCGCCAGGCCCAGGCGGCGGGCATCGGACTGCCGGAGGTCGCGATTTTCGATTCCCCCGAGCCCAACGCCTTCGCTACCGGGATGAACAAGAACGATGCCCTGGTGGCGGTGAGCACCGGCCTGCTCAATACCATGGGCAAGGACGAGGTGGAGGCGGTGCTGGGCCACGAGGTGTCCCACGTCGCCAACGGCGACATGGTGACCCTGGGGCTGATCCAGGGCGTGGTCAACACCTTCGTGATCTTCCTGTCCCGGGTCGTGGGTTACGTGGTCGATCGGGTGGTGCTGCGCAGCGAGCGCGAGGGCGTGGGCCCGGGCTACTGGGTAGCGTCCATCGTCGCGGAATTGCTGCTGGGCATCCTGGCGAGCATGATCGTGATGTGGTTCTCGCGGCAACGGGAGTTCCGCGCCGATGCCGGCGGCGCGCGGCTCGCGGGCCGCGAGAAGATGATCTCGGCCCTTCAGGCCCTGCAGCGCTCCCATGAGGGCTCGCAACTGCCGGCGCAGATGGCTGCCTTCGGCATCTCTGCGCCCACCGGCGGGCTGGCCAAGCTGTTCATGTCCCACCCGCCCTTGGAGGAACGCATCGAGGCGCTGCGCCGGGCTGCCTGACGAGGTTCGGGAGTTGATCCAGAGAGGGGGGCGCAAGCCCCCCTCAGCGTTTGGGCGCTGCTGGCTCCAATTCGAGGCCGACGTCCTTCAGCCGGGCGGCGGCCTCGGCAAGGCCGGAACGCTCCACGCGCAGCACCATATCCGAGGAGGGTACCGGAAGGACGCGGTTGAGGTTCTCGTTGACGATGTAGTAGCGGATGCCGCTGCCCTCCAGGGCCATGCGGATCAGCGCCACCTCCATCTGGTCGCGGGGACGGCAGAGATCGGCGAAGTTCTCGTCCACCGGGGCGGCAACCCGGGGGATTAACGCGCGGAGCCCGGCAGCCAGAGACGCTGCTGCATCGGAGCTGCCGCCGTCATGGATGGCGCGACCGACGGCTCCCGCGGCTCGAAGGTGTTGAGGGATCGCGAAGGAAGTGGGGCAGCGGAGGGCGGCGCCACGGGCGCGGG
>DASTHR010000112.1:0-6161 GCA_035718105.1 Burkholderiales bacterium | reverse complement strand
GAAACATTTCTGCCGCAGTTGGCACGGTGGTTGCATATAGAAGCTCGCCAGGACGGGGCAAGCCCCCAATGGGCAGGAACCCCGGAAACGGCCAAGAGCGACAGACAACCGAGTGCAGCCATGAAAAAAGTCCTCGTCTATTCCCACGACGCCTACGGGTTGGGCAACATCCGGCGCATGCTGGAAATCACCAGCCACCTGGTGGCGTCCGACCCCGAGATCCATGTGCTGCTGATCTCCGGCTCGCCGATGCTGCACGCCTTCCGCATTCCGGAGCGGGTGGACTACATCAAGCTGCCCTGCATCGGTCGCAGCGAGAAGGGCGAGACGGTGGTGAAGTCCCTGGGCATCAGCCCCGAGGACACCATCCGCATGCGCGCCAACATCATCATGATGGCGGCCCTGGATTTCCAGCCGGACGTGGTGCTGGTGGACAAGAAGCCCTTCGGGCTGCAGGACGAACTGCACCTGGCGCTCACCATGCTCGGCCAGCGCAAGAAGCGCGCCAAGACCGTGCTGCTGCTGCGGGACATCCTGGACGCTCCCGAAGTGACGCGCGCCCAGTGGGAGAAGAGCGGCTATCACGAGGCGATTCGCGCCCATTACGACCGGGTCGCCATCGTCGGCACCGAGGAGGTGTTCGACGCGGTGAACCAATACGGCTTCCCCGAGGCCACCGCCGGGCGGGTGAATTACTGCGGCTACATCAAGCGGCCGCTCCCGGCCAGGACGCGCGAAGAGGTGCGTGCCGAGCTGGGCTTCGGCTCCGAGCCCATGGTCCTGGTGACCGCGGGTGGTGGCGCCGACGGCTACGCGATGATGAAAGCCTACCTCCAGGGGCTGGCGGACAGCCCCCAGGACCCGGGCTTCCGTACCCTCCTGATCTCCGGCCCCGAGATGTCCCCCGTGCAGCGGGAGGAGATCTTCGGTCTGGCGGCCCGCTGCCCGGGCGTCACCGTGCGCGAATTCACCAGCGACATGATCGGCTGCATGAACGCGTCGGACCTGGTGATTTCCATGGGCGGCTACAACACGGTTTGCGAGCTGCTCACGCTCAGGAAGAAGGCCATCATCGTGCCGCGGGTGCGGCCGGTGCAGGAGCAGTGGATCCGCGCCGCGCGCATGCAGGAGATGGGGCTGCTGCGTGCGCTGCATCCCGACGCCCTCACGCCGGAGTCGCTGATCGCGGCGGTGCGCGAGGAACTGGGCCGCGAGAACGTGCGCAGCCATGCCCTGTATAATTTCGCCATGGACGGCCTGCCGCAGATCGCCGAAGTGATACGCCAGCTGCTGCCGGCCCAGCCCCAGGTCAAGGTGCCGGCCGCGGCCAGGCAGGCACGAATCGCGTCGCCGGCGTTCGGCGCGGCCACCCCTAGGCTTCCGCTATCCATGGCCGCACGCGGGTGATTTAGAGATTTGCTTTGGAGCATGAGCAGGCCCGCCCACATTCCGCAGACCCCGGGGAATGGTTCATTCCCGGGGTCGCCGCGCTTGCGCCCCCTGAATTCCTGACCCACTTCGCCGGCCCCCGGCCGGTGGTGTCCCCGCCCCTTCCCCCCGCCACGCCCGGGCAGCTCGCCAACGCCGACAAGGTGCTGGCGGGCCGCTATGACATCGTCGGAGAGGAGCATGTGCTCGCGCCCGGCTTTTCCTGGCGCCGGAACCCGAGCCGCGACAAGGAGTGGCAGATCGCCCACCACAAGTTCTACTTCGCGGTGGACCTGGCCCACGCCTGGCGCCAGCGCGGCGACCCCCGCTACCTGTGTGCCTGGCGCGATCTCATCGCCTCCTGGTTGCGGGAGATGGGCACGGGTTTCATCACCGCCAGCGATGCCCAGGTGGAGGCGAAGCGGGTGGAGCACTGGGTCCTCTCCCTGCTGCTGCTTCAGGGCACCGAATGGCCGCGGCATGTTCCCGGCGAGTTCCTGCGGCCCTTCCTCGAGCGCATCGCCCGCGAGGCCGATTACATCTCCCGCAACCTGCGCCCGTCACGCAACCATCGCACCTTCCAGCTTTACGCGGTGTTCCTGGCGGGCGTGGTGTTCCCGGAGTTCGCGCGCGCGAGAGAACTGGTGGAAATGGGGCGCGACCTCCTCACCGAGAACCTGCTGCGGGATTTCCTTGAGGACGGCGTGCATGTGGAGCTGTCCTCCCACTATCACAACATCACCCTTGAGACCGCGCTGGCCTTCGTGGAGCTGGCGCGGCTGAACGGGGTGGAACTGGACCGGCGCCTCCTCGAGCGGCTGCACCATGCCGCCGAGTTTTCCCTCTGGCTGCAGTGGCCTGACGGCGACATTCCGTTGATCAACGATTCCGACAGCGGCGATCACCGGCCCATGCTGCTGCAGGCGGCGCGGCTGTTTGCCGACTCGCAACTGGCCGCGGGCGGAAGCCTGGGAGCGGCGGGGTCGCCGCCGGCGGAGGCGGCGCGCCACTTCCCCGAGGCGGGGTACTTCGTATTGCGCGATGGCTGGGGCGGGGATGCGGGAGGTTACGCGCGACGGCAGCATGTGTTCTACGACTGCGGCGGCATTGGCGCGGGCAGCCACTACCATGCCGACCTGTTCAGCTTCTGCTACCACCTGAACGGCACCCCGCTGGTTGTGGATCCCGGGCGCTACACCTACGACGCGAATCCGGACTCCTGCGGCGTCGACTGGCGCCGGGAATTCAAGAGCACGGCGTACCACAACACGGTCACGGTGGACGGGCGCGACCAGACGCGTTACCTCTCAAAGAGCATGAATCCCCCGCCCGGGATAGAGCGCTACGACCGGACCCGCCACCCCAGCAAACGCGGCCCGGAGCCGGAACTGGTGGAAAAGGACTGGTTCCTGGGGCGCGATTCCGCATGGGTGTGGGGCACCGCCCGCAGCCATGAGTACTCTCCGCTGCATTCCCGCTGGCTGGTGCACATGGGACGGGACTACCTGTTCGTTTTCGACCTCGTGGAGCCCCGGGACGGTGAGCCCCACGAGGCGGCGCTGCACCTGCACCTGGCGGCCCGCTGGCTGGGCGCCGCTGCTCTGGCCGAGGAAGAGGGCTGTGCCGTGCTGCGCGGCGAGGGCTGGCAGATCCGTTCCCTCCTCGAGGGCGGGGCCAGGGCAACCCTGGCGAGCGGCTGGGTTTCCACGACCTACGGGGTGAAGCAGGTTGCGCCGGTATTGCGGGTCGGACGCGCCGGACAGGGCGCGCTGGTGTTCGCCAGCCTGCTCGGGCCCGACGCCCCGCGCTTCCGGGTGCAGCGCTTTGCGCGGGAGCAGTCGGCGGGTGGACAGTGCTTCGTGGTCGAGGGGCTGCGCGCGGGCGTGCGCTTCAGCGACCGGTTTTTCCTGGATTCCGGGGGCGGCGACGCCGCAGCGCCGGGGTTGCTGTACCGGGGGCCGCGCGCCGCATGGCGGATGGGGGACGGCGGTTCCATCGAGTATGGATTCGCCGCACGCCCGAACCTGCTGGAGATCCGGGGAGCCCCCCAGGCCGATGCCGAGGGACGCGGGCATGTGGAATGGTGGGCGGGGGACGTGGCATTATCGCCCCCATGACGCCGCAGGCCGAGTTCTTCTCCTTTGTCCGGCCGGGACACCCGTTCCGCCCGCAGCTGGACGAGTGGCTCGCCCTGCTGCGGGGCAGCGAGGGTTTTGCACGGGCGCGGGGAATGGCGGAGAAATCCGCGGTGCATGCCGAGATCAAGGGCGTGCCCGCGGGTGACGGCTGGAGGGCGGACCGATTCTACTGGTGCTACCAGTATTCGGACCCCGCCGACACCGTTTCCCCCTTCCGCGCCTTCACCGTCTATTTCAATGCCAGGCGGGAGCGGCCGGAGACCTACGAGTTTCCCCGCGACCCCTATCTCCCCACTATGGAAGCGCTGCTGGACCCCGGGGCAAACGCCTTCGGCGGCGACGGCCGCGAGCTGAAGGTGCTGCGCTACGTGCCTCTGCGGCGCGTCACCTTCCGGCTCGGTAGCGGCGCCGGCCAGGGGCCGGTGATCGGAAAGTTCAAGCGGCGCTCCAAGCTGCGGGAGTCCTACGACCGGCTGGCGGCGGTGCATCGCGCCGTGTCCGGGAGCGGCGTGGAGTTTTCGGTGGCGGCCGCCCTCGGGGTGGACGAGGAACGCTGCCTGTTCTTCCAGGAACTGCTCCCGGGACAGGATCTCTCGGAAACCCTGGACGAGCGTAACTTCGAGGCCGTGCTAGGGCGGCTGGGGAAGGTGCACCGCCAGATGCACGCGCTGCAGGTCCCGGGCCTGCCCCCGTGGCGGTTCGGGAATTACCTGGAAGCGCTGGAACAGGACGTGCGCTGGATCGCCTTCTTCCTTCCGGAGCGGGAAGCGGCGCTGCGCGGCGCGTGGGAGCGGCTGCGCCGCTGCCCGCCGCGCGTGGACGACGACACCACCGCCTTCTGCCACGGGGATTTCGTGCCCTCCCAGGCGCTGGACGACGGCGGGCACTGGTCCATCACCGACTTCGACCTGGCGCACCAGGGTGGAGCGCTGCTCGAGACGGCGAAGCTGCTGGCCTGCCTCAAGTACCACGTGCCGCTGGCGAAGGCCGCGTTCGAGTCGGCGTCCGCGGCGGGCGACGCGCTGGCCGCGGACGCCGAGGAGGCTTACCTTAGTGGCTACGAGCGCGAACAGGGCCGCCCCCTGGACCGGGAGCGGCTGCTGTGGTTCCGGCTGTGCGCTGAGATCCATTACCTCGCGCTGTCGCTCAAGAAGGACACCTACGCGCCGGCGACGTTCGACCGCGTGACCACCCTCGTCGAGCGCCTCGCACCACGGTTTCACTAGGTCATGTCCGCCGCCGCGAAACGCATCCTGTTCCAGGTCCGCAACCGCCGCGGCCTCGGCCACATGATGCGCGGGCTCAACATCGCGCGGGCGCTGCGGGAGCTCGACCCCGGGGTGGACATTCTCTTCTACCTGCGCACCCCCCCTGCCGAGGGCATGTGGAGCCCGGAGGTGCGCTACGTGGTGGAGAGCGACCCCGATTCGCTGGCCCACTGGCCGCAGGTGCTCCAGGAGTTCCGCCCCGACGTCGTGGTCTACGACACCATGCTGCCGCGGGATCCCGCGAACGAGCCGGTGGTGGACTCCGCCCGCTACGCCTACATCATGCGCAAATGCCTCGAAGACAAGCAGCGCGAGGTTTTTGCCAGCCCCTTCCTGGCGCGCATGAGCGCCTGCATCGTGCCCCATGTGCCGGAGCAGTTCGGCTACGAGGTGCCCGAGCGCCTGCGCGCCCGCACCCGCTTCGTCGGCCCCATCGTGCGCCTGCCGGATGCCGCGGCCCAGGCGGCGCTGCGGGGCAAATACGGCGTCGCCCCCGGCGACTTCCTGCTCACCTCCACCGTGGGCGGCGGCGGCTTCGAGGCCCAGGCCGACGCCTTTTTCGCCGTGGTGTTCGAAGCGCACCGGCGGCTGCAGGGCGCGGTGCCGAACCTGCGGCACCTGGTGGTGCAGGGGCCCAATTACGCCGGGACTCTTGTCCCCCTGCCGGGCATGACGGTGGTCGCAGTCGAGCCGGAGATGATCAACCTGCTCGCGATTTCCGACCTGGTGATCGCCGAGGGCGGCTACAACACGGTGAACGAGATTCGGGTCACCCGCACGCCGGCCATCTTCCTGCCCAGCGAGCGGGGCAACGACGACCAGGAGGAGCGGGTGCGGGCCCTGGAGCGGGCGGGCCTGGGCTTCGTGTTCGCGCCCGCGGAAGGGGCGGCGGTGGCGGCGAAGGTGCTGGAACTCTACCGGGACCCGTCGGCCCTGGCCGCGATCCGTGAGCGGTACGCGTCGGACCGCGCGCCCCTGGGCAACCGTGCCGCCGCGGAGCTGCTGCTGGAGCTGGCGCGGCGATGAGCCTCTCCCTGGAGCAGGGCGCCGCCGCGGCGCTGCAGGTACTTCGGCCCGCCGGTGCCGGCGGGCGCTGGCAGTCGCGGCTGCTGGACACGCCCAACGGCGAGCGCCTGGTGGCGGAGATATCGCTGGAGGGCGCGGCGCCGGTGATCGCCAAGTGTTATGCCGACGACACCGGGGCACGCACCCACCGCCTCATGCAGGCGCTCACCGCAGCCCTCGCCCGGCAGCAGGCACCGGTGCTGGCGGCGCCTGCCGCCCTGGGCTACGATGCTGCGCGCCGCTGCCTGGTGCAGAGCCGGGC
>DASTHR010000111.1:0-8889 GCA_035718105.1 Burkholderiales bacterium | reverse complement strand
AACATCTCGTAGATCTCGTCGAGGCTCATTCCTCCGCTCGCCACCTGGGGCGGCAGCAGCAGGTTCTCCTCGCAGGTGAGGCTGGCGTAGATGCCCCGCTCCTCCGGGCAGTAGCCGATGCCGAGGTGGGCAATGCGGTGGGTGGGCAGACGGATGGTCTCAACGCCGTTGACCATGATGGAGCCGCTGCGCCGCCCGGTGAGCCCGAGGATGGCGCGCAGCGTCGTGGTGCGGCCCGACCCGTTGCGCCCGAGCAGGGTCACCACCTCGCCCCGGCGCACGGTGAGGTCGATGCCGTGAAGGATATGCGACTCGCCGTAGAAGGCGTGCAGCCCGGAGACCCTCAGGTATTCGGGGTGCGGCGTAAACGCGCTGGCGTGACCGTGGCCCGCGGTCATTCCTGCGCCGTCCCGACATAGGCTTCCAGCACCTGAGGGTTTTTCGACACCTCGGCGTACGACCCCTCGGCCAGCACGGCGCCCCGGGCAAGCACGGTGATGGTGTCCGATAGGTTCTCCACCACCGACAGGTTGTGCTCCACCATCAGCACGGTGCGGCTCGCCGCGACTCGCTTGATGAGACCGGTGACCCTCCCCACGTCCTCGTGGCCCATGCCCTGGGTCGGCTCGTCGAGCAGCATCAGTTCGGGGTCGAGGGCCAGGGTGGTGGCAATCTCCAGCGCCCGCTTGCGGCCATAGGGGAGTTCAACGGTCAACCTGCCGGCGAACTCGCGCAGATCCACCTCCTCCAGCAGTTCCAGGGCGCGCGCGTTCAGGGACTCCAGGCTGCTCTCCGGCTTCCAGAAATGAAACGAGTTGCCGAGCCTGCGCTGCAGCGCGACGCGCACGTTCTCCAGCACCGTGAGGTGCGGGAACACCGCGGATATCTGGAACGAGCGCACGATTCCCCGGCGCGCGACCTGCGCCGGTTTCTCGGCGGTGATGTCTTCGCCATTGAAGCGGATGCTGCCGGCTGTCGGTGCGAGGAACTTGGTGAGCAGGTTGAAGACCGTTGTCTTGCCTGCCCCATTGGGCCCGATCAGGGCGTGGATCGTGCCGCGGCGCACCCTGAGGCTGATGTCGTTGACCGCGACGAAGCCCTTGAACTCCTTGGCAAGTCCGCGCGTCTCCAGAATGTAGTCGCTCATCCTGTCCCCGGGTGGCTCGATTGGCATTCAGGGCGTTAGGAGTGATTGTTCATTGCCCGGGTGATTCGATTGGCCATCGGAGCGAGGCGAGTATAGAGGAATCACTTTGGGGGTGCTAGTATAGGCACCCCTTGCCGCAGCGCAGCATTCACCTCCGCGCCCCCGGCACCCCGGGAATCACATCTACCAGGAGCAAAAATTGAACGAAGCAGGCGGTTACTACCTTGAGGAACTCTCCGTCGGCATGTCCGCGGAATTTGCGAAGACCATCACCGAAGCAGACATCCTGCTGTTCGGCGCCGCCTCCGGCGACAATCAGGCCGTGCACTTCGATGAGGAGTACGCTTCCAAGACCATGTTCAAGGGGCGCATCGCCCACGGCATCCTGTCGGCGGGGGTGATTTCTGCCGCCCTGGGCAACCGTCTCCCCGGCCCGGGTACCGTCTACCTGGCCCAGAGCCTGAAGTTCAAGGCGCCGGTGCGCGCCGGCGACACCGTGCGCGCCAAGGTCACCGTCAAGGAAATCGTCCCGGAGAAAAAGCGGGTGGTGCTGGAGACCGTCGCCTCGGTCAAGGGCAGCCCGGTGCTGGAGGGGGAAGCAACCGTGATGGTGCCCTCGAAAGGCTGATCCTTTCCCCGCGGGAGCAGGCCTGGTGGTGATCGTCCCGACCAGGCCCGCTCTCGCCTCACCCGCGATCCGCGGTCAGTCCGCGAATCCGGAAAAGTCGCCGAAGCGCTTCTTCGCCTCCTCCCGCAGAATGTACTTCTGGATCTTGCCCGTTGAGGTCTTCGGCAGGGGGCCGAAGATCACCTGCCGCGGCGCCTTGAAGCGTGCCAGGCTCGCCCGGCAGTGCTCGATGATCTCCTCCTCGCTCACCTGGGCGTCCGGCTTCAGCTCCACGAAGGCGCAGGGCGTCTCACCCCACTTCTCGTCGGGCTTCGCCACCACCGCCGCCGCCAGCACCGCCGGGTGGCGGTAGAGCACGTCCTCGACCTCCAGCGAGGATATGTTCTCGCCGCCGGAGATGATGATGTCCTTGGAGCGGTCCTTGATCTTGACGTAACCGTCCGGGTGCATCACCGCCAGGTCGCCCGAATGGAACCAGCCACCACGGAACGCGTCCTCGGTGGCCTTGGGGTTCTTCAGGTAGCCCTTCATGGTGAGGTTGCCACGGAACATGATCTCGCCCATGGTCTCCCCGTCCCGGGGCACGGGTTCCATGGTCTGGGGATCCATGACTGCAATCCCCTCCTGCATGTGGTAGCGCACGCCCTGGCGGCCATTGAGCCGGGTGCGCTCCCCGATGTCCAGGTCCGCCCACTCCGGATGCTTGGCGCACACCGACGCCGGCCCGTAGGTCTCGGTGAGGCCGTAAACGTGGGTGAGGTCGAAACCCATGCGCTCCATGCCCTCGATCACCGCCGCGGGGGGCGCCGCCGCCGCAATCAGCCCCGAAACCCTGTGCGTGATGCCCCGCTTCAGCTCCTGCGGCGCGTTGATCAGCATGCCGTGGACGATGGGGGCGCCGCAGTAATGGGTAACCTTGTGGCGCTTGATGAGGTCGAAGATCGGTCCCACCTCGACCCGGCGCAGGCAGACATTGGTGCCGGCGTTGGCAGCCATGGTCCAGGGGAAGCACCAGCCATTGCAGTGGAACATGGGCAGCGTCCAGAGGTAAACGGCGTGCTGCGGCATGCCCCAGGACACGATGTTGGATACCGCATTCAGGTAGGCGCCGCGGTGGTGATACACGACGCCCTTGGGATTTCCGGTGGTGCCGGAGGTGTAGTTCAGGGAAATGGCGTCCCACTCGTCGGCGGGATAACTCCATTGGAACTCCGGGTCGCCTTCCCTGATGAACGCCTCGTAGTCCTTCTCCCCCAGGAGCTTGCCCCCCTCGTAGAGGTTGTCGTCCACGTCGATCACCAGCAGGCGGCGCCCGATCATGCGCAGCGCGCGCTCTATGATGTCCGAGAACTCGCGGTCGGTGATGAGGGCCTTCGCCTCGCCATGCTCCAGCATGAAGGCGATGGCCTCCGCGTCGAGGCGGGTGTTGAGGGTGTTGAGCACGGCACCGGACATGGGCACGCCGAAGTGGCACTCGAACATGGCGGGGATGTTGGGCAGCATCGCCGCCACGGTGTCGCCGGCGCCGATGCCGCGCCCGCGCAGCGCCGAGGCCAGCCGGCGGCAGCGCTCGTAGGTCTCCCTCCACGTGTACTGCCGCTCGCCGTGAATCACCGAAACCCGGTCCGGGTAGACATAGGCGCTGCGCTCGATGAAGGTGAGTGGCGACAGGGGCGTGTAGTTGGCGGGGTTCTTGTCTAGACCGATGCTGTAGATATTGGCCACTCGCTCCTCCTGAGGATCCTGCGCGGGGCAGACGGCGCCCGCAAGGCATGAAAATCTACTGTCTTTCGCGGAAATCCCGCAACGCCGCGATCGCTTCCTCGATGCGAGCGACCGCCACCAGTTCCAGGCCCGGTGGTGCCTGCTTCGGCCGGTTGGCCCGGGGAATGATGGCGCGGGTGAAACCGAGCTTCGCCGCCTCCTTGAGCCGCTCCTGGCCGCGGCTCACCGGGCGCACCTCGCCGGTGAGCCCCACCTCGCCGAACGCCGCCAGCTTCTCCGGCAGCGGACGGCTGGTGAGCGAGGAGACGATGGCCAGCAGCACGGGGAGGTCGGCCCCCGGCTCCCCGATGCGCACGCCCCCCACCGCATTGACGAACACGTCCTGATCGAATGCCGCGATGCCGCCATGGCGGTGCAGCACCGCCAGCAGCATGGCCAGGCGATTCTGCTCCAGCCCCACTGACAGCCGGCGCGGGTTGCCGCCGCGGGCGTCGTCCACCAGCGCCTGCACCTCCACCAGCAGCGGACGTGTCCCCTCCTGGGTCACCATCACGCAGGATCCCGGAACCGGCGGCCCCTGGTGGGATAGGAAGATGGCCGAAGGGTTGGTGACTTCCCGCAGCCCCCTGTCGGTCATCGCGAACACCCCGATTTCGTTCACGGCGCCATAGCGATTCTTGAAGGCGCGGATGAGGCGAAAACTCGAATGCGTGTCGCCCTCGAAATACAGCACCGTGTCCACCATGTGCTCCAGGACCCGGGGCCCTGCCAGGCTCCCCTCCTTGGTCACATGGCCCACCAGCACCACCGAGGTGCCGCCATGCTTGGCATGGCGGGTGAGCTGGGCGGCACATTCACGCACCTGGGCCACCGAGCCCGGCGCCGACTGCAGCACGTCCGAGTACAGGGTCTGGATGGAGTCGATGACGGCGACGTCCGGCTGTTCCCGCTGCAGCGCCTCCAGCACCTTTTCCAGCTGGATTTCCGGCAGGATGCGCACTCCCCTCGCGTCCAGGGCCAGGCGCCGCGCCCGCAACGCCACCTGCTGCGCGGACTCCTCCCCGGTGACGTAGAGCACCCGACGCGACCCGGCCATCTGCGCCAGCGCCTGAAGGAGCACCGTGGATTTGCCGATTCCCGGATCGCCCCCCAGCAGCGCAACCCCGCCCTTGACCAGTCCGCCGCCCAGCACCCGGTCCAGTTCCCCGATGCCGGTCACCCGGCGCTCCTCCTCCGCCGCGGCAACCTCCCCCAGGTTCTGCACCCCGCTCCCGGAGGCTACGGGCGCGAAGCGGGACGCCGCCTTTTCCACCACGGACTCAACCAGGGTGTTCCAGGCCTGGCAGTTCGGGCACTGGCCCTGCCATTTGGGGGATTGGCCCCCGCACTCCGTGCAGCTATAAACAGTTTTTGCCTTAGCCACTGAAAGTCTCGACAAAACGGGGCCCTAGACTATAATGCTTTTGCAGCTTCTCAGCTCAGGAGACATGCCATGAACATCAAGAACAGATTTGCCAAGTCCATCACATTCAGCATTCTGGCCCTGTCCCTCGCGGCGGGACCCACGGCTACTTGGGCCGCTGATTACCAGGGGACCATGGGGCGGGCGGACTTCGACAACAGCGACGACATGGTGCTGGACACCGTGGTGGTTCGCCCCCTGATGCTCGCCACGACCATCGTCGGCATCGGCCTGTGGGTGTTTTCCCTGCCATTCAGCATCCCCGGGGGAAACTTCAACGAAGTGGGAAAAGTGTTCATCTACGACACCGGCCAATACACGTTTGGCCGTCCCATAGGCGATTGGCATCACTGCGGCGCCGACAGGCATCCCTGCTGAAACCAGGCTAGCCTTCCGCCACCGGAACCCGCGGGGCCACGGCGCACAGCAGTTCGTAGCCGATGGTGCCCGCGGCGGACGCCACCTCGTCCACCGGCAAATCCTCGCCCCACAGTACCACCCGGCTGCCCACCCCCGCCCCGGGCACGCCCCCCAGATCCACGCACAGCATGTCCATGGACACCCGGCCCAAGGTCCGGGTGCGCTGCCCATCCACCAGCACGGGGGTACCCGTCCCCGCATGCCGGGGATAACCATCCGCGTAACCGCAGGCCACGATTCCGGCCCGAACGCGCTCCCGCGCCTCGAAAGTCCCGCCATAGCCAATCTTCTCACCCGGCGCCAGTTCCTGAACGGCGATCACTTCGGAGGCGAGGGTCATGGCCGGTCGCAGGCCGAATTCCGCCGCGGCCCTGTCGGCGAAGGGCGAGGCCCCGTAGAGCATGATTCCGGGGCGAACCCAGTCGCCGTGGGCCTGCGGGTGGCAGAGGATGGCTGCGGAATTCGCCAGTGAGCACGGCAAATCAAGATGTCCCGTGAGGGACCTGAAGCGCGCCAGCTGCTCATCAATGCCGCCTGGCTCGTCGGCGCGGGCGAAATGAGTCATCAGGGTCACGGAACGCACGGCCCGCGCCCCCATTGCCCGCTCCAGCGCAGCCGGGAAATGCCGATCCTGGAATCCCAGCCGGTGCATGCCGGTGTCAAGCTTGAGGAACACATCCAGCGGCCCGCGAAACGCGGAAAGCATGTCCAGCTGCTCCGGGCAATGAATCACCGCCGACAACTGGTGCTCAAGGAACACCGGCGCTTCGGCAGGGCCGAAATACCCCTCCAGCAACAGGATGGGCTGTCGGAAGCCCGCCTCGCGCAGGCGCACCGCAGCATCCAGTTCCACCACCGCGAAGCCGTCGGCATCCGAAAGCGCATCAGCCGCCCGCAGCAGCCCGTGGCCATAGGCATTGGCCTTGATCACCGCCATCACTCTCGAAACCGGGGCACAGCGGCGCGCCACGCCCAGATTGTGGGTCAGGGCGGCGCTGTGGATGACAGCCTGGATGGGGCGCATGGGCCAGGAACGGCGCTGACTTTCGACTAAATACCCGTGACCGACCCCCGACTACTGACGGCCGCCGGATTCCTTGAGCCGCCGAAAATGATCCGCGAACATTTTTTCCAGCTCCGCGATCACCTCCGGAGCCGGACGGCCGTGGATGACGTGCTGCGTCATGTAATGGGAAGTTTCGTGCAGCAGTTTCCCGCGGTCCAGCATGGGATAGGTCTCCATCAGGCGGCGGATGGCACGGACTACGGTCTCGTCGTCGGGCCGGGGGATCGGCCGCGGTTCCAAGCTCTCCGGCTGCGGCGGCGCCGCGCGGGAGGCCAGGAACTCGGCGAACTGGAAAAGCGTGGCGCGCTCCTGCTCCGGAAGGACGCGGAAAAGTTCCAGCAGCTTCCTCTCCGCGGCCTTCACGGCAGGTATTGCGGCGCCATGCCGGTCACTGTTTTCCCGCGGACTTCATTCGGGCGGAAGCGAACTCCAGGAAGGTGGTAAGCAGGCGGGACCGGAACTTCTCCTTGGGATAGACCACGGACAATACCCGAACCAGCCGCGGCTCCAGCGGGATCGCCAGCAGCGTTCCCAGGCGCACCTCCTTGGTCACCGTCGCCCGGGACACGATGCCGAATCCCAGCCCGGTTTCCACGATCCCCTTCACCGCCTCGGGGCTTCCGAGTTCCATGACGATGTTGAGGTCCTCGGAGTTGATCCCGGCCTGGCGCAGGTACTCGTCCGCGAATTCGCGGGTCCCGGAGCCAATCTCCCGGCTTACGTACGGAAGCTGCCCCAGCTGCTGTGGCGCGATGGCCCTGAAGGTGGCCAGTTCGTGACCCGGCGCCACGATCACCACCATCTCGTCCTCGCAACAGGTCTGGCTGTGCAGGCCGGCCAGATGCGGCGGCGACTCGATCAGGCCCACGTCGAGACTGTGGTCGGCAACCCGGTTTTCGATGGTTTCGGAATTCGCCACCACCAGCCGCGCCTGCACCCGGGGATACTTGGACTTGAACTCGCCCAGCAGGCGCGGAAGCATGAACTCGGCAATGGTGGTGCTGGCGCCCACCACCAGCGCCCCGCCCACTTCGCCGCTGAGCTCCCCCATGCGGGTTTCCAGCTCCGCCGAAAGGGCCAGGATCCGGTCGGCGTAGTCCCGCACCACCTCGCCGGCGGGCGTGAGGGCGATCTTCCCGTGGCTGCGCTCGAACAACCGAGTGTTGAAGTGCTCCTCGAGCTGCTTGACCTGGAAGGTCACCGCCGGCTGGGTCATGAAAAGGATATCCGCCGCCTTGGTGAACGACAGCTGCTTTGCAACCGTGAAGAAGACCTGCAGACGTCGGTCGGCCATAAGGTAAGCGTATCTCTTGCCGGAATTTTCTTATGGGCAATTCAATCATAAATCTACGGTCGAGGATAGTGCCACGGACGCCTGGCTTGCACCGCTTTCGGCGGAACAAGACGGCCCGCGCCCAACCGCGTCGAACCTTAGCGACCCCTGCTCTTTCGTGATATAAAGGCGCGGGCCCGCCGGCCTGGCCTTCCCGCGCCGGCGTCGAAAACCAGACAGGCACGGATCAGCCATTACCCCCCCACCGCACCGGCCGCCAGCCACGGGTGACATTGACCGCGGCTTCTACATCATCATGGCGGCGCAGTTCTTTTCCTCGCTCGCCGACAACGCGCTGCTGGTGGCGGCCATCGCTTCGCTGATCCTGCTGGAGTCCCCGGCGTGGCTCACCCCGATGCTGAAGTTCTTCTTCACCGCCTCTTACGTGGTTCTGGCGCCCTTTGTCGGCGCCTTCGCCGACGCCCTTCCCAAGGGCCGCGTCATGCTTATCAGCAACACCATCAAGATCGGCGGCTGTCTGCTCATGCTGTTCGGCCTGCACCCGGTGTACGCCTACGCCCTGGTCGGACTCGGCGCGGCCGCCTACTCCCCCGCCAAGTACGGAATCCTCACCGAGTACCTTCCCCACCACAAGCTGGTCATCGCCAATGGCTGGATCGAGGGCCTCACCGTCGCCTCCATCATCATCGGCACGGTGGCGGGCGGGCTGCTGATCAACGACCGGATTTCCGTCGGGCTGCTGAACCTGGATGTTCCCTTCCTGGACACCGGCGTGGATACGGCCCCCGAAGCGGCGATCCTGATCATCACCTTCTTCTACGCCATCGCGGCGGCCTTCAACCTGTATGTGCCGCGCACGGGCGTGGACCACGTCATTCCGAAGAAGAACCCCCTTTACCTGGTGCACGATTTCGGTCACTGCCTGAAGCTGCTGTGGGTGGACCGGTACGGCCAGATTTCGCTGGCGGTGACCACGCTGTTCTGGGGCGCGGGGGCGACTCTGCAGTTTATCGTCCTGAAATGGGCCGAGGCCGCCCTGGGGTTCTCCCTGTCCCAGGCCAGCATGATGCAGGGCATCGTCGCCATGGGCATTGCCGCGGGCGCAGTGGTGGCGGCCAAGTTCATCCCCCTCAGCAAGGCGGTGCAG
>DASTHR010000110.1:0-6038 GCA_035718105.1 Burkholderiales bacterium | reverse complement strand
CGATGACGGCGCCCTTCATCAGCGGCAATGGCGGGCCGGGCTTGCACAGCACCAGCACCGCCATGACGCAGACCACGAAGGGCATGGGCAGCGCGAACCCGTAGGCGACGAGCACGGCGAGGCCGAGGCCGATGGCGAGCCGCAGTGCCGCCTTGTCCGCGCGGTTCATGGCGGGCGATCAGTATAGATAGGACAGCCAGCTCATGGCGCGGATGTAGAGCGCGCCCATGAAGTTCATGAAGGGATGGTCGCCGGTGTAGACCAGCACCTCGGCCTGCCCGCCGATGCGCACGCCCCGCAGGCGGGCCAGCTGGTCCGGGGCGAACTCCACCGCCACCGGGAAGCGCTGCGCCTGGCGCAGCCAGTCCTTGCTGTTCTGGATGGTGGGCAGCGCGCCCGGGGAGGATTTCTGCCCGCCGTCCACGCCGCCGCCGAGACTGCGCACCCTGCCCTTCAGCACCTGGCCCGGCATCACGTCGAGCACGATGGCTACCTCGTCCCCGGGGCCGATGTTGCCGAGGTTGTTCTCGGTCATGTCGGCGCTGATCCACAGGTCGTGCATGGCGATGAGGGTCATCACCGGCGCCCCCGCCTGGGCGAAGTGGCCGGCGTCCACCTTCAGGTCGGTGACGGTGCCGCGGGCGGGCGCCACCACCCGGGTGCGGGCGAGGTCGAGCTCCGCCTTCTCCACCGCCGCCCGGGCGCTGCGCAACTGGGAGTTGTCGTCGCCGGTCTCGCCGGCGGCCTCCCGGGCCTTGCGCAGGTCGGCCTCGGCGCGGCGCGCCTTGCTGCGCGCCTCTTCCCGGGTGGACTGGGCGATCTCGAGGCGGCGCACCGAGATGGCGCCCGGGTCCTCCTGGTACAGCTTCTCCTGACGGGCGGCATCCTTCTCCGCCATGTCGCGGTTGGCCTCGGCCGCCTTCAGGGAGGCGTGCGCCGCCTCGACGCCGGCGGCCGAGGCGCTGACCGACTGGCGCACGGATTCGAGGTCGGAGCGCGCGCGCTGCAGGGCGATGCGGTACTGCTCCGGGTCAATGTCGAACAGCGGCTGCCCGGGCTGCACCTCGTCGTTGTTGCGGATGTGGACCTTGAGGACCTTGCCCGCGACCTCGGAGGCCACCGGCACCACGAAGGCCTGGACCCGGGCCTGGGAAGTGTAGGGGGTCAGCCGGTCGCCTGTGAAGTAGAGGACGAGGCTGGCGAGTATCAGCGTCGCGACGACGGCGGCGCCGATTCGGGTGCCGCCGCCGGCGGACGGCGCGGGTTCCGGGACGGGTTGCGGGTCCGCCGCCGGGGCGGACGTCGTTGCGGTTTCCTGGGTCATTGCTCGTCCTTCTGCCGGAGCGGCTGGAATTCCTCTTCAGGCGGCGGCAGCGGCGCGGCGAGCAGCCCCTTCCATTCGCTGCGTTCCGCCATGGTTTCGCCGGTCGCCTCGTCCACCACGGGCCGGGCGCGGCCCGCCTGCCAGCCCCCGCCCATAGCCTTGTAGAGGGCGACCAGGCTCTGGGTTACGCCGCCCCGCGCCGCCACCAGCCGCTCCTGCTGGCTGAACAGGGTGCGCTGCGAGTCCAGCACGCGCTCGAAGTCCACCTGGCCCTCCTGGTACTGCAGCGTGGCGATGTCGAGGGAGCGGCGTGCCGCCTGCACCGCCTGCTCCAGGATTTCCACCTGCGCCCGGGTGGTGGCGAAGGCCACGGCGGCATCGTCCAGCTCCCGGGCCGCCCGCAGCACCGTGTCCTGATAAACCTCGTAGAGCTGCTGGAAGCGGGCATCCTGCACCAGCACCTGGTTCGTGAGGCGCCCGTAATCGAAGATGTTCCAGACCAGGGCGGGGCCGACCACCCAGTCGAGGGTGCGGGCCGACCAGTCCAGCGAGGTGGCCGACAGCCCCACCGAGCCGGCCAGCGCGATGGAAGGGTAGAGCGCGGCCTCACTGACCCCGATCAGCGCCGATTGCGCGGCGAGCTGCATCTCCGCGGCCCGGACGTCCGGCCGCCGGCGCAGCAGGTCCGCCGGCATGTCCACGATGACCGCCATCGGCGCCTCGGGGATCTTCTCCCGGCCGGCGTCCATTTCCGGTATCGGCCCCGGGGGCCTCGCCAGCAGGACGTTGAGCGCGTTCTGCGACTGGCGCAGACCGCTTTCCAGCTCCGGGATGGTGGCGATGGTGCCCAGGTAAAGGGACTTCGCCTGCTGCACGTCCAGCTCGGACTCGTTGCCGCTCAAGAACAGCCGCTCGGTGATCTCCAGGCTGCGCTTCTGCAGGGCGGCGTTCTCGTGGGTGATGCGCAGCCTGAGCTCAATGGTGCGGATCGAGGCATAGAGGCTCGCCGCCTGGGCCGCCACCAGCACCTGCACGTCGTCGTACTGGGCGATGCTGGCGAAATAGGCGGCGTCCGCGGACTCGATGCCGCGGCGGAACTTGCCCCAGAAGTCCAGCTCCCAGGCGATGGCGAGGGCCGCGCTGTAGGAAGTGAAGGAGGTGTCGGGCCCGCCCGACTGCTCCCGCCCGGCTCGCAGGACGTCGCCGCTCAGCTGCTGCAGCTGGGGGTACAGGGCGCTGCCGGCGATGCCGAGCTGGGCGCGCGCCTCCATGATGCGCAGGCCGGCGGTGCGCACGCCGGGGTTGAGGCGCTGCGCCTCCGCGACCAGGCGGTCCAGCGCGGGATCGTCGAAATTGCGCCACCACTCCTCGCTCTGCGCCCGTAGCGGCGCGTTCCCGGAAGGCGAGGGCGGAACGGGTCCCTGCCAGCCGGCGAGCCAGGGCGCCGCGGGGCGCCTGAAGTCGGGCCCGAGCGTGGTGCAGGCGCTGAGCAGGAGCAGCGCCAGCGCGGCGACCGGCCGGGCCGGCGGATGCCTCATGGGACCGGCTCAGCCCGCCGACTCCGAATCCGGAGCCGCCTGCGCGGGCGCCGCGTCCGGATTGTCCGCCACCCAGCTCATGAAGATCTGATAGCCCAGCGCCAGCAGGGTGGCGCCGACGAACATGCCCAGTATTCCGGCGGTCGCCATCCCGCCCAGGGCGCCGAGCAGGATGATCGGCATGGGCGCATCCACCCCGCGGCCGAGCATCAGCGGCTTGAGGACGTTGTCCGCCATGCCCGCCACGAACAGCAGCACCGTGTAGCCGATGGCCGCCGCGTTGCCGTAATCGCCGCTGGACCAGATGTAGCCGATGGCCGGCAGGGTGACGATGGCCGCCGGGACCTGGGCGATGCCCAGCACCAGCACGATCACGGTAAGCACGCCGGCCCAGGGAACGCCGGCCACCAGCAGGCACAGGCCTACGATGATGGCCTGGATGAAGGCCACGCCGATGACGCCCTGGGCCACGGCGCGGATGGTGGCGGTGGACAGCTTGGTGAACTCGCCGCCGCGGGCGGTGCCGGCGATGCGGTCGAAGATGGCGCGGCTGCCCCGCCCACCCGCCTGCCCGAAGGCCATGATGATGCCGGCGATGATGAAGGACGCCACGAACTGCAGGATGCCGCCGCCGATGCCCGCGACGAACGCCAGGGACATTTTCGCCAGGTCGCCGATCTTGGGCTGCATGCTCTGCACCAGCGCCGGCAGGTCCTCATGGGCCCGGCTCCAGAGGCCGTGGATCTTCGCTCCCACCAGCGGCCACTCCGCGACTCCCGGCCGGGGCGGCGGAATCTTGAGGCTGTTGTTCTGCACGTCGTGCACCAGCTGTTGCACCGAGTCGCCGAGGGAACTCATGAGCACCGCGGTCGGGACGACGATCAGGACCACGCCGACGACCACCAGCAGGGTGGCGGCGAGTCCCTGCCGTCCGCCCATCCTGCCGGCGAGGGACTGCTGCAGCGGGTACATGGTGACCGCCAGGATCAGGGCCCAGACCATGAGGGTCAGAAAGGGCGAGAACACCTGGTAGCACAGCACCACCATCGCGGCAATCAGGCCTGCGCGGATCAGGACGTCGAGCAGGCGGGAAGCCAGGTCCCGTCCGGTTTCGTGAGTGTCATTGCCGGGGGTGGTCATGGGTGATCTCCGGAAACGGAATACTGCGGTTGATGGTGACGTGGGATCGGGATCCGGCGGGCATGGGCCCGGCATCCCCGGGGGGCGGCGCAGGACCGAGGCTTCTTCTCCCTGTTTCGAACCATGGCCCGGCGCCGTTGCTGCGCGGCGGGTCAGGCGGCCCTGGGGCGGTCGAACCGCGCTCGCCGGCCGCGCCGGATCGGTCGCTCTCCCGCCTTCAGCACGCCCCGGCCGGCGCACAACAAGGCGAGCGCATTTTCCGCCCTTTGGCCGGGGCGTTCAAGCCACCCGCCCCGAGGGGCGGCAAGTCTTCCCTCCCCACGGTATCCGCGGTCAGGGCCGCACCCAGGCGCTGCCGAACACGACGTAGAGGATGGCCTCGTCCGGGCCGAAACCCACGTCCATGCCCATGTGCAGGCCGTAGGTTCGCGCCACGAGGTAGCGAAACCCGGCACCGCCCGATGTCACCGCCTTCTCCGTATCGCGTCCCGCAGCGCCGGCACGCGCGACCCCGACGCCGCCAAAACCCACCAGGCTGAAGCGCGGGTGCAGTTGCCAGCGCAGCTCGGCCTCGGCTTCCGCCGCTTCCTCGCCCTGGTACTGCAGCGCCTGCACGCCGCGCAGCATGACGAAGGGCCGCAGGTAGAACGGCGTCCCGCTGGAGCTGGTCTTCACGGAGCCCCGCGCGCCGAGGAACAGGGACCGGCTCAGGCTCCGGTAGTACATCACCGTCAGGTCCGCCTTATCGAAGTCGCGGTCGCTCCCCAGCGCCTCGCGGAACAGCGTGACCGACAGGTCCGCGTACCACCCGTCCGTGGGCGTGAAGAAATTGTCCCGCGTGTCCAGCGTTATCGAGGGAGTGAGTCCCGCCAGCCGCAACTCGCGTTCGGATTGAGGAATGCCAAGCAGACTCGGATCGGCGCCCCGCGGGGTGACGCGGGTGTTCGCCAGGCCATAGCGCAGCCCGAGCCACAGCGGGGTCTCGCCCGCGCGGTAGCTCGCGCCGGCGGCCCCGCCGCGCGCCGCCACGGCGTACGGGAGGCCGGTGCCACCCGGCCGGCGGTCGCCGCCGAGGCCGAAGAAATCCAGGTTGATGTCGGCGTCGGCCACGCCCACCAGCGTCTGGAGTCGCCCGCCCATCCAGGTCCCCAGGTGCCCCGCGAACACGCCGCGGGTCCCGTTCTCGGTGGAAAGCCCGCCGGCGATGGCGATGTTAGGGCGCGCATGCCTTTGCCCCTCGGCCGGAACATTGCGGTCAATGAATACCAAGGCACCCGCGGCGCCGTAACCCACGGCCGGCTCGGTGATGGGCGCGACCAGGGGCACGAAGCCGTAGGCGGTATCGAGGAAACCGCTGACGTCGAACCAGCCATCCTCGGGATCAAAAAATCGCGATGCCGGCTCCGGCGCCGGGGCGCCGGCGTCTTCCGCGGCCGGCGCCGCCCCGGCCGCCGACAAGGCCGCCCAGATCAGCAGCGCCAGCGCACTGGCCCGGCGGCGCGCGGCGCGCTTCCAAGACCCCTGCATGGTCTCCAAGCCGCGTTGACTACCGCTCCTATGCAACGGCGCCCGGGCGCGATGGCCAAGACATCCAGCTTGCGCCCGGGATGCCTGCTGCAAACGCTATTTCCTGATGTCCAGCAGCTCGACTTCGAATATCAGCGTGGCGTTGGGCGGAACTGCCGAGCCGGCGCCCCGGCTGCCGTAGGCGATTTCGGGCGGGCAGGTGAGCCGGGCCTTGCCGCCCACCTTCATCTTCTGCACGCCCTCGGTCCAGCACTTGATGACGCGGTTGAGGGGAAATTCAGCGGGCTGCCCACGCCCGTAGGAACTGTCGAACTCGGTGCCGTTGGTGAGCGTGCCCCGGTAGTGCACCCGCACGGTGTCGGTCGCGGTCGGGCTGGCGCCCGTGCCGTCCTTGAGGGAACGGTAGATCAGCCCGGAAGCGGTTTTCTGGTCCGCGCCTTCCTGGGCGAAGGCGGCGGAGCAAAGAAAGGCAAGGGCGAGGCAGGCGGCGCGGCGCATGGTCAGGGTCC
>DASTHR010000109.1:0-3811 GCA_035718105.1 Burkholderiales bacterium | reverse complement strand
GGCGGCCATCGCCGGGTTGAACAGGTTGTTGCCCAGGCCGCCGTAGAGCTGCTTGGCGAACACGATGGCGAAGGCGGTGGCGGAAACGGTGAGCCACCAGGGGGCCAGCGGCGGGAACGAGAGCGCGATCAACCACGCAGTGACCAGGGCGCTGCCGTCCATGAGGAAGGGCGCCACCGGAACCCGGCGCAGCCGCAGCATGATCGCCTCGGCGCCCAGCGCCGCCGCGCTGGCGAGCGCGATCTGCACCAGGACCGCAGGGCCGAAGTACCACACGTAGGCGGCGATGGCCGGCACGAGCGCCACCAGCACCTTGAACATGATGCGGGAGACGGAGGCCTGGTCGGCGACGAAGGTCATTTGGGGTGAAGGGCGAAGGGGGAAGGGGGAAGGGCGACTGCGCAAAGCGGAGCCGCGGCGGGTCCCGCGGCGCTGGCGCCGGCCTCCGTTGCCTTCGCGCTCACTCTTCGCCCCCGGACGCCGTTTCCGCGGTGGCGCGGGGCGCGCCTTCCGCGTGCGCCGCCTTGGGGGAGCGGGTGGCGAGGCGGGCGGCGCGCTCCTGCTTTTCCCGCTCCTGGCGGAACAGCCGGAATTCGTGGCGGTCGCGGGCGGTGTCGGCGGCCTGGCGTTCGCGCTTGAGGGTGCGGATCTCGCCCTTGGCGAATTTGTAGTACTCCACCAGCGGGATGTGGCTGGGGCAGACGAAGTCGCAGCAGCCGCACTCGATGCAGTCGAACAGCGAGAACTCCTCAGCGCGCTCGAAGTTGCGCGCCTTGGCGAACCAGTACAGGTCCATGGGCTGCAGCCGCGCGGGGCAGACCTCGGCGCAGCGCCCGCAGCGGATGCAGGGCATCGCGGGCGGCGGCGGGGGGAACAGCGCGGGCGAAGTGGCGATGATGCAGTTGCTGGCCTTCACCACCGGCACCCGGGGGGAGGGCAGGCGGAAGCCCATCAGCGGGCCGCCCATGATGTAGCCGTCGGTGTCCGCGCCCGGGCCCGCCAGCTCCGCGAGATCGGCCACCGGCGTGCCCAGCAGGCATTCGTAGTTGCGGGGCGCGTGCACGTTGCCGGTGACGGTGATGACCCGGGAGACCAGGGGCTCTCCGAGTTCCACGGCGCGCTGCACGCAGTACGCGGTGGCGACGTTGAAGCACACCACGCCGATGTCCAGGGGCAGGCCGCCGGAGGGGACTTCCTGGCCGGTGACGACCTTGATGAGCTGGCGCTCGCCGCCGGCGGGGTAGAGCGCCGGCACGCCCGCCACCTCCACCGGGGCGCGGCTGCCGCGGGCGGCGGCGCGCATGGCGGCCAGCGCCTCGGGCTTGTTGTCCTCGATGCCCACCACCACCTCGGCGGCGCCGGTGAGCCGGTACAGGATCTCGATGCCGCGGACGATCTCCGGCGCCCGCTCCCGCATCAGCATGTCGTCGCAGCTGATGTAGGGCTCGCACTCGCCGCCGTTCACCACCAGCGTGGCGATGCGCCGGCCGTTCACCCGCGCCTTGATGGCGGAGGGGAACACGGCGCCGCCGAGCCCCACGATGCCCGCCTCGTGCAGGCGCCGCAGCAGTTCGTCGCCGGGGGCATGGAAGGGATCGAGCGCTGCGCGCCCGCCCCAGCGCTCCTCGCCGTCGGGCTCGATCACGGCGCACAGCGCCATCAGCCCCGACGGGTGCGGCGCCGGCTGCAGCTCGAGGGCAACGACGATGCCGGAGGTGGGCGCGTGGACCGGGGCGGAGACCCCCGGCTCGGGGGCGCCGATCACCTGGCCCTTGAGCACCCGCTCGCCGGGGGCGACCAGGGGCCGGGCGGCGGCGCCGGCATGCTGCTGCATGGGGACCACCAGCTTCGGCGGCAGCGGCGCTGCCGCGATGGGCAGGCGCGTGGACTGTTCCTTGTGCTCCGGGGGATGGATGCCGCCCGGAAAAGAATGGAGCCGGCGCATCACGCGGCCCGGAGCGGATTCTCGGGGTAGCGCCAGCGCCAGTTGCCCAGGTCTTCCTCGATGGGCTCCATGCGGATGCAGTCCACGGGGCAGGGCGCGACGCACAGCTCGCAGCCGGTGCATTCGGCGGCGATCACGGTGTGCATCTGCTTGGAGGCCCCCAGGATGGCATCCACCGGGCAGGCCTGGATGCAGAGGGTGCAGCCGATGCAGCGCGACTCGTCAATGAGCGCGACGGACCTGGGCCTGGGTTCGCCCACCTCCTCGGAGAGCGGCTTGAATTCCCTGCCCAGAAGGTCGGCGAGGCGCTGGATGTTGGCCTCGCCGCCCGGCGGGCAGCGGTTGATGTCGGCCGCGCCCTCGACGATGGCCTCGGCGTAGGGGCGACAGCCGGGGAAGCCGCACTGGCCGCACTGGGTCTGGGGCAGGATCTTGTCCACCTCGTCCACCACCGGGTTGCCCTCCACCCGGAAACGGATGGCGGCGTAGCCGAGCAGGCCGCCCAGCACCACGGCGATTCCGGCGACAACCAGGACGGCGCTCAGCATGGAAGCGGGGCGGGAATCATTTGACCAACCCGGCGAAGCCCATGAAGGCGAGGCTCATGAAGCCCGCCGTGATCATGGCGATGGCGGAGCCGCGGAACGGCGCCGGCACGTCGGCGCCTTCAAGGCGCTCGCGCATGGCGCCGAACAGCACCAGCGCCAGCGAGAAACCCAGCGCCCCGCCCAGTCCGAAGAACAGCGATTCCACGAAGCCGTGGTTCTCCTGCACGTTGAGCAGCGGGATGCCCAGCACCGCGCAGTTGGTGGTGATCAGCGGCAGGTAGATGCCCAGCACCTGGTGCAGCAGCGGACTCACCTTGCGCATCACCATCTCGGTGAGCTGCACGATGCCGGCGATGACCACGATGAAGGAGAGCGTCGTCAGATAGGCGAGTTCAGGACCGAGGAGGTACTTGTTGATGAGATAGCTCGCCCCGGAGGCCACGGTGAGCACGAAGGTGGTGGCGTAGCCCATGCCGATGGCGGTCTCGAGCTTGCGCGAGACCCCCATGAATGGGCACAGCCCGAGGACCTTGACCATCACGATGTTGTTCACGAACACCGTGCCGACCAGGATGAGCAGGTATTGTTCCATTTGGCGAGGCGGCAATTATCCCGGTTTCGGTCGGGCGCTTCAACCCTGACCGAGACCTATGTATATAATTTTTTGGGATAAGTCAGGCAGCCTTGGCGCGCCGCTGAGGCTTTGCCAGAGCGCTCGCGATCTCGGAAACCAGGCACGGCCCGCGGTAGATCAGCCCGGTGTAGATCTGCACCAGGCTGGCACCGGCGGCCACCGCATTGCGGGCGTCCTGTCCGCTGTGGATGCCGCCGACGCCGATGATGGGCAGCGCGCCGTCGAGGGCTGCCGCCAGCTCCCGGATCACCCGCAGGGCGCGGCTGCGCAGCGGAGCGCCGCTCAGTCCCCCGGCTTCCCCACCGTGGGGCAGCGTCTCCACCCCCTCCCGGGAGATCGTGGTGTTGGTGGCGATCACACCGTCCACGCCCGCCTTGAGCAGCAGCCGGGCGATTCCCTCCACCTGCGCGGGCTCCAGGTCGGGCGCGATCTTCACCGCCAGGGGCACGTGGCGCCCGTGCCGGTCGGCGAGCGCCTGCCGCTCGCGGGTGAGGGCGGCAAGCAGCGCCTTCAGTTCGCCGGCATTCTGCAGGCTGCGCAGCCCCGGGGTATTGGGGGAGGAGATGTTCACCGCCACGTAGCCGGCGTGGGGATAGACCTTGCGCAGGCAGGCAAGGTAGTCCTCCGCCGCGCGCTCCACCGGGGTGTCGAAATTCTTGCCGATGTTGATGCCCAGGACGCCGT
>DASTHR010000108.1:0-2902 GCA_035718105.1 Burkholderiales bacterium | reverse complement strand
CGCGACGCCGTGGCGGCGCAGCCGCTCGATGTCCAGGATGTGCACCATGCGTCCCTCGACCCGAATCAGCCCCCCCTCGGACAACTCGTGCAGGATGCGCGAGAAGTGCTCCGGCGTGACGCTCAGGCGCGAGGCGATGGTGCCCTTGGCGGCGGGCAGCGTGACGTCGAGGGTCCTCTCCGCCTTGTCGCCCTCCTCCCGCAGCAGGAAGCCGATCACCCGCTGCATGCCCGAGCGCAGCGAGTAGTCCTCGAGATCCTGCACCAGCCCGTGCAGGCGCCGCGACAGGCCGGAGAGCATCTTCCTGCCGAACTTCGGGTCCCGCTCCAGCTCCTGGAACACCGTCTTCTTGGAAACGTGCAGCAGCAGGGAATCCGCCAGCGCCTGGGCGAACAGGACGTGCGGCTTGTCCATGAACATCACCGCCTCGCCGAAGCTCTGCCCCGGGCCGAGGATCTCGACCACTTTCTCCGACCCCTGGGGCGAGGTGAAAGCCAGCTTGATCTGCCCGTAAACCAGGAGGTAGAACCCGTGGCAGGGGTCGCCCTTCTGGAACAGGATCTGCCCCCGCGGCACGTTCTGCGTCTGCGTGCCCTGGGCGATGCGGTCGATCTCCTCCGGGTTCATCTCCTTGAACAGGGGGAGATTGGCCAGGAAGGCGTGGATCCGGGATTCGGTGGCGGTCATGACTCGGGCGCAGGCCGGGGGCTGGGGCAGCCGCGATACTACCCGCGGGGTGCGCCCTCTTCAAGGGCGCCGGCGTCCGCGTCGTCGCCGCCGCCTTCGCCTTTTTCCCGGCGCGATTCCGGCACGGGCGGCACCAGGCGCATCACCTTGCGCAGCACCCCCAGGTCCAGCTTCGCCTCGGCGGTGAAGCTGCCGGCATAGGCCTGGTCCTCCTGCTTCAGCTCGTAGCAGTTTGCGCCGCTGATGTCCATCAGCAACGCCGGCATTCCCGCATCGCGGAACGCCCGCTGGCGCTTGATGAAGAAGTTGCTGCAGCACATGCCGACGTAGGCGGGAACGCGGCGGCCGCGCATGGCGTCGAGGGTCGCGACCAGGTGTTCGTAGCGGGTCACCGTGGTGACCTCCATGCCTCGCTCCCGGGCGAGGCGATAGGCCTCCCCCACCTCGCACAGGCCGCACTCCGAGCAACCGTCGAGGTGGCGCCACTTGCACCAGGCGGGCTTGGCGCAATAGGGCACCAGCATCACGCTGGCCTGCGACAGAATTTCCCGCAGCCCGCCCTGGTCGCCCTGAAGCATGAGGGCGTTGGCCTCGGCCTCGGTAAGGCCGAGCGCGGCGCTGGCTTCATGCTTCTCCGCCAGCAGTTCCAGCACGCGGACTAAGTCGCCGGCCTGGGCGCCGACCAGCTGCGGGGGATGCCGCCGCCAGTGATCCTCCACCGAGCGGCGGACCAGCCCGGCGGGCAGCCCTTCGAGGCCCGCCTGGAGGTCCTCCAGCCAGCGGGCCGGCGCGAGGTGAAAATCGCCCGCCAGCTCCACGCCGCGGAAGCAGCGCCCGCCCGGGGTGAATCCGCCCCGGGCCCGCAGGGTCGCTCCGCCCCCTTTCCATACCGCCTCCAGGCGCCCGTCTCCGGCCCCGCACCACTCCAGCGCGCGCGCGAAGGCGCGCTCATCCTCGCCGGCGTGCGCGGGAATATCCACCTCCATGGCGCCGTCCGTACGCCGGAGGCGCAGCCCGAAGGCCCCCGCCAGTCCCCGCTCCAGGGCCGAGCGCACTTCCTCGCTTCCCGGTGCCCGGCCCAGGCATTGCAAGAGCGTCGCCAGACGCTCCCGGGCCGCCGCCAGCCCGTCCGGGGACAGCTTTTCGGTGGGCACCCGCAGTGCCTCCAGCATGGCACGCACGTCGGCATTCACCAGCAACGTCCCCAGGACCAGCCACGCGCCGTCGCCGCCCGCCGCGAACACGCTGGCGATCTTGCGCCCCCCCACCTCCAGGTCATTGGGCGACTTGAACTCGCACTCCAGACCCAGGCGCCGCAGGCCCTCCCGCAACCCGCCCGCGGCGATTTCCAGGATCCCGGAGATGCCGCCAGGACGCTCCTTCCCCGCCAGGACAAGGCTGAAGCACTGGCAGTCCGCGTCAAGGTACAGGGCGCCCCCGCCGGAGGGGCGCCGCACGGTGTCCAGCCCCCGGCCTTCACAGTGATCGAGCCGCAATTCGCGCCCCAGCACCTGATGGCGGCCGACGCTGACCGCGGGAAGGCTCCGGTGGAACCGCAGCAGGCTGCCACGCTCGCCCACCGAGGCGAGCCGCAGCCATTCGCGGTCGAAGGCATTGTTGTGCGCGCCGCGCCGCAAGCCCGTGTCCAAGGAGGGGACCGCGCCCCGCGCCCCGGCATCAGCCCCGGATGTAGCCATCAAGACACTCCCCACGCAATGGTAAAAGCACGCCGCAAGACGCGCGCCGCCATGTGGATTAAACCCCGGCCCGCCGCTAGAATGGAAGGCCTTCAGCCCGACGACAGAGAAAGAACATGCTCAGGAAATGGCTCATCGTGTGCGCTTTCGCGCTCGCCGCGCCCATCGCTTCCGCCCAGAACTTCGAGAGCGGAATGGAGTCCTTCAAGAAGGGCGATTATGCCAAGGCGCTGCAGGTGTTCAACCGCCTTGCCAAGGACGGGAATGCCGATGCCCAGCTCAAGCTGGGGCTGATGTACCACTACGGCCTGGGCGTGAAGGAGGACGACAAGGTCGCCTACGACTGGGTCCGCAGGTCCGCCGAGCAGGCCAATGCGGAGGCCCAGTTCCAGCTCGGCAACATGTACGTTTACGGCTTCGGCATTCCCAAGACCGAGCAGGATCCCGATCTCCAGGGCGTGCAGTGGTACTTCAAGGCCGCCCTGCAGGGGCACGCCGAGGCCCAGTACAACCTCGGG
>DASTHR010000107.1:0-2502 GCA_035718105.1 Burkholderiales bacterium | reverse complement strand
GGACGCCGGGGAGCACGAGGGCGCACGGCTCGTGCTCGACGGCCGCGGCCTGAAGCTGCCGGGGCACGAGGGCGGGTTCTTCCTCGGGCCGACCCTGTTCGACAGGGTGTCAACCGGCATGAGCATCTATCGCGAAGAGATCTTCGGCCCGGTGCTGGTGGTGCTGCGGGCGAAGACCCTGGACGAGGCCATCGCCCTGGTGAACGCCAACCCCTACGGCAACGGCACCGCCATCTTCACCCGCTCGGGCCACGCGGCGCGCCGCTTCCAGAACGAGATCGAGGTCGGGATGGTGGGCGTGAACGTGCCGATTCCCGTGCCCATGGCCTTCTTTTCCTTCGGCGGCTGGAGGGCATCGCTGTTCGGCGACTTGCACGTCCACGGAATGGAGGGGGTCTATTTCTACACCCGCACCAAGGTCATCACCAGCCGCTGGCCCGAGGACCAGGCCGCGGCGCGGGGGGTCACCACCGTGATGCCGACCCACGGCTGACCGACATGAGCGCTCGAGACCGGATCATCGCCAGAATCCGCGCCGCGCAGGGCCCCCGGGGGGAGCCTTCGAAGGCGGTGCGCGCGGCGGCGGAACTTTACATTTCCGCGCATCCCCAGGGACCGCGACCGCGCTCCGACTGGGATCCCCTGGTCCGGTTCCGCGAGCGCGCCATCAGCCTGTCCAGCAGCGTCGAGACGGTGGCAAGCCCGTCCGAAGCCCCCGAAGCGGTGGCGCGGTATCTGGCGGCCAACGCACTGCCGCTGCAGGCGGTGTGCTGGCCCGAGATCGCCGGGCTGGGCTGGGGTGCCGCCGGCGTGGCGGTGGAATCGCGGCCGGCCCGCGGCGACGACCTGGTGGGCATCACCGGCGCCTTCTGCGCCATCGCCGAGACCGGCACGCTGATGCTGCTCTCCGGCCCGCAGACCCCTGCCGCCACGAGCCTGCTGCCCGAGACCCACATCGCCGTGCTCTCCGCGGGGCGCATCCTGCGCGGCATGGAGGACGCCTGGGCGCTGGCGCGCGGCGAGCGCGGGCAGCTTCCACGCGCGGTGAACTTCGTCTCCGGTCCCTCGCGCACCGCCGACATCGAGCAGACCATCAACCTGGGCGCGCACGGCCCCTATCGAGTGCACATCGTGATCGTGGCGGGCGCCTGAGTCGCGCCCCCCCGCGCGCGCTTTCCGGCGCCTTCGGATGCTCTGGATCTGGGCTCAGTTTGTCCTCGCCGCGGTACTGATTGCGCTGGCCGGCGCCCGGCTGTCCCGCTATGGCGACATCATTGCGGAGAAAACCGGCCTCGGACGGAGCTGGATCGGCCTGCTGCTGCTCGCCACCGTCACCTCGCTGCCGGAACTGGCCACCGGAGTCAGCGCCGTTACCGTTGCCGGGGTGCCCAACATCGCTTTGGGCGACGCGCTCGGAAGTTGCGTGTTCAATCTGGCGCTGCTCGTGATGCTGGACTTCCTGCACCGGGGGGAGTCCGTTTATACGCGCGCCAGCCAGGGGCACATCCTCTCGGCTGCCTTCGGCGTGGTATTGATCGGATTCGTGGCGTTCAACCTGCTGGTGGCGGGGCGCCTGGGCATACCCGCCATCGGCCACGTCGGCTGGTATTCGCCGTTGATCCTGGTCCTCTATGCCTTTGCCATGAACATCGTGTTCCAGTACGAGCGCAAGCAGATCGCCGAGCATGCGGAGCAGGCCGCCGAGCTCTACCCGGGCATCACCCTGAGGGAGGCGGGGCTCGGCTACGGCATCGCGGCGGTGGTGGTGGTCGGTGCCGGCATCTGGCTGCCGTTCCTGGGGGCCGACATCGCCGCGGCCACCGGGCTGCACCGCACCTTCGTCGGCACGCTGTTCGTGGCCTTCGCCACCTCGCTTCCGGAACTGGTGGTGACCGTCGCGGCGCTGCGCCTGGGCGCCCTCGATCTGGCGATCGCCAACCTGCTGGGCAGCAACCTGTTCGACATCGCCATCATCGCCATAGACGACCTGTTCTTCCTCGAGGGCCCGCTGTTGTCGCATGTCTCGCCGCTGCATGCGGTGAGCGCGGTGTCTGCCATGATCATGTCCGGCATCGTCATCGTGGGCCTGCTCTACCGCCCCCGCACGCGCCTGTTCCGCAGCGTGGGCTGGATCAGTATCTTCCTGCTCTGCGTCTATCTGCTTAACAGCTTCATGCTGGCCCTGCACGGGGAGTAGGCGCGGGCGACCTCCGGCGCCGTGCGTGGGTTATAATCCAATCGCTCCTCTGCGACAGCCGCCCTCGAACTCCGGCGGCATCAGGCCAGAACAATCATAAGGGCGGATCCCGCTGCGCGCGACACGCGCGCCGAACGCAGTGCCTTTTGGGCTTTGGAGGACACGATGCCTGAATTCGGCTTTCTTCCGTCGTGGCCGTTCAGATACAACGCGCTGTTCCTGTTCGGTGTGCTGCTGCTCGCCGGACTCCTCGGGGGGCGGCTGTTCGAGAGCCTGCTGCGCCTGCCACGCATCACCGGCTACGT
>DASTHR010000106.1:0-9612 GCA_035718105.1 Burkholderiales bacterium | reverse complement strand
TTCGCCATCAAGGCGCTGGGCGAGCACCTCGGTCCCGGCGTGGACGCCCGCCGCCGCATGTTCGAGCTGTTTCCCTACGGCTACGTCCGTCAGGCGTGCAAGATCGCGGGCATGCGACGACCCCGGGCCTGGAGCACCGGCTGAGGGCATCCGCGAGCCAATTGACATGACCTCATCCCGCCATGGCGCGGGGCGCCATGGCCGGCGGGTCGGCCTCGCGTTGCCCGCCCCGTCTGGCTTTTTGTCCGGCCGGCACGTAAATTTCGGATTGTCACGCCCGAACTCACCTTGCCACAGGAGGCACACCATGAAGCGGGACATGCGGAAACTGATGCATGCTTGCGTTCTCGCGCTGGCCGCGGCGCTGGCGCTCGGTCCAGCCAATGCCGAAAAGCCGGAGTGGGCCGGGGGCGGCAAGGGCAAGGGGAAGTCAGAGGCGCAAAAGGGCGGCCCGGGACATGGGCATGGCCCGCACACGGAGCATTACTTCGGGGACAGCCACCGCGGCTACGTGCGGGAGTACTACACGGGCGAATTTCGCACCGGCAAGTGCCCGCCGGGGCTGGCGAAGAAACACAACGGCTGCATGCCGCCGGGACAGGCAAAGAAGTGGCGCATGGGCCAGCCGCTGCCGCGCGACGTCATCTTCTACGATCTGCCGCCCGCGCTGGCGGTGCAGATCGGCGTGCCCCCGCCCGGATACCGTTTCGTGCGCGTGGCCTCGGATATCCTGATGATCGCCATCGGGACCGGGCTCGTGGTTGACGCGATCGAGGACCTGGGCCGGATGTAGTTGCGGCCCGGGGTGGCCGGGGCGATTGTCCCACCGCGTCAGACGTTGAAACGGAAGTGCATGACATCGCCGTCGCGCACCACGTAGTCCTTGCCCTCCAGCCGCATTTTTCCCGCCTCCTTCGCCCCCTGTTCACCCTTGAGGGCGACGAAGTCCGCGAAGGAGATGACCTCGGCGCGGATGAAACCCTTCTCGAAGTCGGTGTGGATCACGCCCGCGGCCTGGGGCGCGGTGTCGCCCTTGTGGATGGTCCAGGCGCGCACCTCCTTCACGCCCGCGGTGAAGTAGGTCTGCAGCCCCAGCAGTTCGTACGCGGCGCGGATCACCCGGTTCAGCCCCGGCTCGTGCAGCCCCATGTCGGCGAGAAACACCTCCTTTTCCTCGTCGGCAAGGTCGGCGATCTCGGCCTCCAGGGAGGCGCAGATCGGCACCACCGGGGCATGTTCCTTCGCCGCGTATTCCTCCACCAGCTTGAGCATCGGGTTCTGGTGGTAGTCCTTGTCGTCCACATTCGCCACGTACATGGCCGGCTTGTCGGTGAGCAGGAATAACTGGCGGAGCGTGTCGCGGCTCTCCCGGTCCAGCTTCATGGTGCGCACCGGCAGCCCCTGGTCGAGGTGGGCCTTCACCTGTTCCAGAAGCGCCAGCATCTTGATGGATTCCTTGTCGCCGCTCTTCGAACTCTTCGAGTAGCGGGCGACGGCCTTCTCCACGCTCTGCAGATCGGCCAGCGCCAGCTCGGTGTGGATCACCTCGATGTCCTCGATGGGGTTCACCCGACCGGCAACGTGCACCACGTTGTCGTTGACGAAGCAGCGCACCACATGGGCGATGGCGTCGGTCTCCCGGATGTGGGCCAGGAACTGGTTGCCCAGCCCCTCGCCCTTGGAGGCACCGGCCACCAGGCCGGCGATGTCCACGAACTCCACCACCGCCGCAATCACCTTCTGCGGCTTGACGATGGCGGAGAGCTGGACCAGCCGCGGATCCGGCACCTCCACCATCCCGACGTTGGGGTCGATGGTGCAGAAGGGATAGTTCTCGGCCGAGATGCCGGCCTTGGTGAGGGCGTTGAAGAGGGTGGACTTGCCCACGTTGGGCAGACCGACGATGCCGCATTTCATGGTGTGTGAACCGTGAGGAATGAAGGGTGAAGGGTGAAAAGCGGTGGCCGCGACATGGGTTTACGATTCACGGTTCACTTTTCGCCGGCCTGGTGTGCAACTTCATGGTCGCGGTGGCGAAATCGCCGCGCTCGATCCAGGGCCAGACTTCCATGCCGCGTTCCATGGCCTGCCGGATCAGCGCCAGGTCATCCGGGCTCGGCTTCTGCAGCACGTAGCCCACCACGGCCTCCTTAACGCCGGGGTGGCCGATGCCCAGCCGCAGGCGCCAGAATTCATGGCTGCCCGTCACCGCGGCGATGTCCTTGAGGCCGTTGTGTCCGCCGTTGCCGCCGCCCTGCTTCATTTTCACCTGGCCGGGCGGCAGGTCGAGTTCATCGTGGACCACCAGGATTTCCTCGGGCCGGATCTTGTAGAAGCGCGCGAGCGCCGCCACCGCGCGCCCGCTGGCATTCATGAAGGTGTCGGGGAGCTGCAGCCACAGATCGCCCGAGGGCGTCGTGCCGCGGCCAACCCAGCCGTGGTAGCGGGCCTCCAGACGCAGGCCGATGCCGAGGCGCTCGGCCAGGTGCTGCACCCACCAGAAGCCGGCGTTGTGCCGGGTGTGCGCATACTCCTTCCCGGGATTGCCGAGGCCGACGACAAGCTTGATCACGGGGAACGGGTCGCTGAAATCGAAACGGCCCGGAGGAAATCAGTCGGAGACCGACTCCGCCCGGGCCGCGTGAGAGGGGCTGCCGTTCGGTCAGCCCTTCTTCTCTTCCTTCTTCTCGTCCTTCTTGCCGGCGGCAGCGGCCGGAGCAGCCGCAGCGGGTGTCGCCCCCTCGGCCGCGGCACCCTCGGCAGCGGCGGCAGCCGCTTCCTCGACATGTGCCTTCGGCACCTGCAAGGTGGCGATCACCGGGTTGCCGCCGCGGCGCAGGGTCGGGGACTCGACGCCCTTGGGGAACTGCAGGTCGGCCAGGTGGATGGAGTGGCCCAGGGTCAGGCTGCTGCAATCCACGATGATGAACTCCGGCAGGTCGCCCGGCAGGCAGGTCACCTCCAGCTCGTTGGCAACGTGGCTCAGCACGCCGCCCGCCTTCACGCCGGGGCTGGTCTCGACGTTCACGAAGTGCAGCGGCACCTTCATGTGGATCTTGCGGTCGGCCGACACGCGCTGGAAGTCAACGTGGGCGATGCGCGCCTTCCAGGGGTGCATCTGCACGTCGCGCAGCAGCACCGGCTCCGGCTTTCCGTCCAGGTTCATGGTCAGGATCGAGGCGTGGAACGCTTCCTTGCGCATGTGCTGGAACAACTCCTTGTGATCCAGCTCGATGGACTGCGCCGGCGTGTCCCCTCCGTAGAGGATGCCGGGCACGCGGCCGTCGTTGCGCAGGCGGCGGCTCGCACCCTTGCCCTGCAGCTTTCGCGCCGAAGCGGCGAATTCGATTTTCATGATTCACTCCATTCAAACAAAAAACCGTCCGCGACCAGACGGGGTTGAAAATCCAGGGGCTAGAGGCTAGGGGCTTAAGACTAGCGAGTCCACTAGCCCCTGGTCCCCGGCCCCTGGTCCCTGCCTTATTCCATAAACAGCGACGACACCGAATCCTCGTTGCTGACCCGGCGCATGGTTTCCGCCAGCAGGCCGGCGATGCTCACCACCCGGATGACGGGGCACTTCTCCGCCTCCTCGCGCAGGGGGATGGTGTCGGTCACCACCAGCTCGTCCAGCACCGAGTTGCCGAGGCGCTCCACGGCCCTGCCGGAGAGCACCGCGTGGGTGGCGTAGGCCACCACCTTGGACGCCCCGTGCTCCTTCAGCGCCTGGGCCGCTTCGCACAGGGTGTTGGCTGTGTCCACCATGTCGTCCATCAGAACGCAGGTCCGCCCCTGCACGTCGCCGATCACGTTCATCACCGTGGCGACGTTGGGCTTGGGACGGCGCTTGTCGATGATGGCCAGGTCCGACTCCAGGCGCTTGGCCACCGCCCGCGCCCGCACCACGCCGCCCACGTCCGGCGAGACCACCATCAGGTTGTCGTAGTTCTGCTTCCAGATGTCTCCCAGCAGGATGGGGGTGGAATAGATGTTGTCCACCGGGATGTCGAAGAAGCCCTGGATCTGGTCCGAGTGCAGGTCCATGGTCAGCAGCCGGTCGATGCCGACGCTGGTGAGCATGTTGGCGATCACCTTGGCGGTGATCGCCACCCGCGCCGACCGCGGCCGGCGGTCCTGACGCGCATACCCGAGATAGGGGATGGTGGCGGTGATCCGCCCCGCCGAGGCGCGCTTGAGCGCATCCACCATCACCAGCAGCTCCATCAGGTTGTCGTTGGTGGGCATGCAGGTGGACTGGAGCACGAACACGTCCTTGCCGCGCACGTTCTCCAGAATTTCCACCATCACCTCGCCGTCGCTGAAGCGCCCCACGGTGGCCCGGCCGAGATGGATGGTGAGGTGCTTGACCACAGCCTCGGCGAGCTTGGGGTTCGCGTTACCGCGGAACACCATCATGCTGTCGTAAGCCACGATCAACCTCTGCTGTCAAAATTCAAGGGGCGGTTTCGGAACCGCCCCTCAACGGGCCATCAATATTGGCTGGGGAGGAAGGATTCGAACCCTCGTATGCCGGAATCAAAATCCGGTGCCTTAACCAACTTGGCGACTCCCCAATGGAATCAGTCTTCCAGCAGCTCCCGCAAAGGGTGCTCGTCGAGTCCGCGGGCCACGAATCCGCGCATGTCCCCCGGCACCTGCCGGCCGGCAACCCGGGCCGCTGCCTCGGTCTCGAATTCCGCGAACACGCAGGACCCCGACCCGGTCATCATGCAGGGGCGCCCGAACTGCTCCAGCCACTTCAGGTGCCGCGCCACCTCAGGGTAGCGGCTGCACACCACCGACTGCAGCGAGTTATGGCCCAAAGCCACTGAAAAGTCGGCTATTTTGATGGGTTCGTCGTCCCGTGTCAATTCCGCGGCACCGAACACCGCAGCGGTCGGGACCTGCACCGGCGGCACCAGCACCAGGTACCACCGCGGCGGCAGGGACACGGCCTCCAGCCGCTCCCCCACCCCCTCTGCGAAGGCATTGCGCCCAAACAGGAAAACCGGCACGTCGGCGCCGATCCGCAGCCCCAGGTCCATGAGCTCGCGACGCCTCAGGCCGAGCGCCCACACACGGTTGAGGGCGATCAGGGTCGTGGCGGCGTCCGAGCTGCCGCCCCCCAGCCCGCCCCCCATGGGCAGGCGCTTCTGCATCCGGATGGTGATGCCCCGCCCGCATCCGGTCTCCCGCTGCAGCAGCCGCGCCGCCCGCACCGTGAGGTCCTGCTCCGGCGCAACGCCGGGGAGCGGCGTCTCCAGCACGATCTCCCGGTCCGGCCGGAGCTCGAAGCGCAGGCTGTCGGCATGGTCGATGAAGCGGAACAGGGTCTGCAGCAGATGGTAGCCGTCCGCGCGGCGCCCCACCACCCGCAGGAACAGGTTGAGCTTGGCCGGGGCGGAAAATTCCGCGGGCAGGTTCACCGGCCCGCGTCTCCCGAGGTCCAGTCGTCCACGGTGAGGCGGATTTCCAGCGACTCGCGGGTGGCCTCCAGGGTCCTGGGAAGGGCCCGGCCGGATGATCCGGTGACGTAGCCGAGGTAGCTGATTTCCCATCCGTCCTGCTGCAGCCGCGCCATGCGCCCGTCGGCGTCGAATTCGGCCTGCGCCGGCGATCCCGGCGCGTTGGACCCCAGGGCCCACCAGGCGAGGCCGGCCAGCGGCAGGCGCCAGCCCAGCAGTTTCTCCGTGAGGGATTCCGCGTCCGCAGCGACATGGCGGGCGTTCGCCGTGGTGAGCCTTGCTTCCCCCGGCCCGCTCACGATCTCGGCCACGCCCTGTCCCAGCGGCGTGGTGAACAGCAGTTCGTCGCGCTCCGGGCTGTGCTGCCAGCGCACGCCGCCGGAGAAGCCGCGCCCGGCTTCGCGCACCGATATGCGCCCGAAGAGTTCGAAGTGGGAAGGCAGCCCCGGGGCCGTGGTGCCGGCGGGCAAGTCCACCAGGTTGCGCGGCGGCGCCGCGGCGCAGCCGGCAAGCGCAAGGGCGCAGCCAAGCAGCAGCGCCCTCAGGGGGAAAAGCATCGGAATCAGGGCAGGAAGCGCTTGACCGTGTTGCGCAGCGTCTCGTTCTCGGGATGGTCCTTGAGCGAGGATTTCCAGACCCGCTGCGCCTCCGCGCGCTCGCCCTTCGCCCACAGCACCTCCCCGAGGTGCGCCGCGATCTCCGGGTCGGCCCGGATCTCGTAGGCGCGCTTCAGGATCGTCACGCTGGCGTCAAGGTTCCCCAGGCGGAATTCCACCCAGCCCATGCTGTCCATGATGAACGGATCATCCGGGGACAACTTGAGGGCCCGGGCGATCAGGTCCCGCGCCTTCGCAAGCCGCGTGTTGCGGTCGGCGAGCGTGTAGCCGAGGGCGTTGTAGGCGTGGGCATGGTCCGGCTTGATCTGCATCAGCCGGCGCAGGCTCGCCTCCATCACGTCGATCTTGTCCAGCTTCTCCGCCGCCATGGCGTAGTCATAGATGAGGTCGGGATAGTTGGGAAGCTTCTCCAGCGCCCGGCCCAGAAGATCGTAGGCCTCCTGGTAGCGGCCGGCCTCCCGCAGCAGCTGCGCCTCCGCCATGCTGAGCTGCGCCCGCTGCTGGTTGTTCTGCGGCTCCACCTGCTGCAGGTACTTCAGCCCCTCGTCGAGGCGCCCCTGCTTGGCCAGCATCTGCGCCACCTTGCTCTGGGCCGAGAGCAGGTTCTCGCCCCGGGCCACGGAGCGATACCAGAGTTCCGCCTCGTCGTAACGCTTGCGCTCCTCCTGCACCTGGCCCATGTAGTAGCGCACGGCGTCCGGATCGCGGTAATCCAGGTCCAGCAGCGTCTTGAAGGTGGACTCTGCGGTGTCCAGGTCCTTGAGCTGCAGCGACAGCAGGCCCACCGCCATCAGGACGTCCGGATTGTCGCCGGAATCCTTCACCAGGCGCTGGAACTCCTTGCGCGCCTCGGCATACTGCCGGTCGGCCACCAAGGTGCGCGCGAACGCCAGGCGCACGTCGCTCTCGCCCGGGTAGCGGCGCAGGAAGTCGCGGTAGAACGCGATGGCCGCGGCGTTGGACGTGCGCTGCAGAAGCTGGCCCTGCAGCAGCGCGGCGGAGTCCCAGTCCGGACGCAGCGCCAGCGCCTCCTTCAGTTCGGAGCCCGCGAGTTCCAGCTGGCCGGCGCCCAGGGCCGCCTGCGCCACCGCGAAGTGCGCCTCGGAGACCCTGGGATAGGGCTTGGCCAGGTCGCGCACCAGCGCCAGCGAAGCCGCGCGATCGGGATGACGCGCCAGCAGGCCGTTGAGATGCATGAAGGCGGGGCCCACGTTGGGCGCCTCGGCGGCGAGCAGCACCTCCAGGTGTTCCTTCGCCTGCGCCAGCTGCCCCTGGGTGACCAGGAGGCCGGCGAGGGTCTGGCGCGCCTCCACGGACTCCGGATCCACGTCCAGCCAGAGCCGGCTCGCCTTGAGCGCCGGGTCCAGGAGCCGCCCCTGGATGGCAACCTCGGCGGCGCGCTGGGCGATGCGCGGATCGCGGGTGCGCTGGGCAAGATCGAGGAAGGCGGTGGAGGCGAGGGCGAAGTCGCCGCTCTGGGCCGCCACTTCTCCCACCAGGTACTGGTACAGGATCTGGTCGCTGAGCTCGATGCTGGGCAGCGGCGGCTGACGCGGCTGCTCTGCCTTGGCGGTCCGGGCCGCGGGCTCCGCCGGCGCCTCCTGGGACGCGCGTTGCGGCTGCTGGGCGCAGGCGCCGAGCAGCGCCAGGCAGAACACGCCGACGAATCGAAGAGACATCTGGAAAGTCCCGAAACGGGTCAGAGCGCGGTTAGATGCGGCGAAGCCGGAAGGGTTCTTCAAGTCCAGGCACATATTAGGTATATTTGGCCCTCCCCACAAGTCGCACTCCCTCCGTGTCGATATCCCAATGCCGCAGCAAGAACCGCAGGTGACGGTTTCGGCCCGCGGCCTGAGCCGGCGCTTCGGGCAACGCATCGCCGTGCACCCGTTCGACCTGGAGCTGCGCCGGGGCGAGATCGTGGGCTTCCTCGGCCCCAACGGAGCTGGCAAGACCACCACCATGCAGATGCTCACCGGCAACCTCGCCCCGAGCACGGGCCGGATCGAGATCTGCGGCGTCGACCTGCTCGAGCGGCCCACGGCGGCCAAGGCCCGGCTCGGCTACCTGCCGGAGACGCCGCCGCTGTACCGGGAGATGAGCGTGGAGCGGTATCTTGGCTTCTGCGGGCGGTTGCGCGGGCTGCACGGCGCAGCCCTGCAGGCCGCGGTGCGCGAAGCCTGCCGGCGCTGCGGGCTGGCCGAGGCCGCCGCGCGGCTCATCGGCGCGCTGTCCAAGGGCTACCAGCAGCGGGTGGGCATCGCGCAGGCGGTTATCCACCAACCCGACGTGGTGATCCTCGATGAGCCCACGGTCGGGCTGGACCCCAACCAGGTGCGCGAGATCCGCACGCTGATACGCGAATTGCGCGGAAACCAGAGCGTGATCCTCTCCAGCCACATCCTGCCGGAGGTGGAGGCGCTGTGCGACCGCGTGGAACTCATGCACGAGGGCCGCCTGGTGTATTCGGATACGCTGACGGGCGTCGGCAGTTCCGGGCAGGAACGGACCCTCACCGTGGAATTCCTCGCCCCCCCCGCCGCGGCGGAACTGGAGCGGCTGCCGGGGGTGACCCGCGTGCAGGCGCTCGCCGACCGCGGCTTCCGCCTGCACTGGAGCGGTGACGCGGACCCGGGGCCGGCACTGGCCGAGGAGGCCGCGCGCCGCGGTTGGGGGCTGGCGCGCCTCGCCCCGGGACGCGTCACCCTCGAGGAAGTGTTCGTGAGCCTGACCGGGAACGATGGTCAGGACGTGGGGAGCGGGGCATGAAGTTCTCGGCCAGCACTGGCGGGCTTGCGCTCAAGCTTCAACTTTCGCGCCGTCACCCATCGCGATGATCGCCGCCATCGCGTTTCGCGAACTCCGCGCCCTTTTCGCCTCCCCCCTCGCCTGGGTGGTGCTGGCGATGCTGCAACTCATCCTCGCCTGGGTGTTCCTCGGCCGCCTCGACGCTTACCTCAAGGCGCAGGCGCAGCTCGCCCAGATGCCGAGCCCGCCGGGCCTCACCGAGATCATCGCCGCCCCGCTGTTCGGCACCAGCGCCGTGATTCTCATGATGGTGGTGCCGCTGCTCACCATGCGCCTGGTGGCCGAGGAGCGCCGCAACCGCACCCTCGCCCTGCTGTTCTCCTCCCCCGTGACCATGACCCAGATCGTGCTGGGCAAGTATTTCGGCGTGATGGGATTCCTGCTGCTGGCCGTGGGCCTTGCCGCCCTCATGCCCCTGACCCTGCTGGCGGGCGGCACCCTGGATTTCGGGCTGCTGGCGGCCAACGTGCTGGGGCTGGTGCTGCTCACCGCGAGTTTCGCGGCGCTGGGACTGTTCATGTCCTGCCTCACCGCGCATCCGGCCCTGGCCGGGGCCGCCGGATTTGGCTGCGCCCTCATGCTTTGGCTGCTGGACACGGCGGCGCCCGACCCCGCCAGCGTGCTCGCCGCGCTGTCGCTGCTGCGCCACTACGAGAACTTCGGCAAGGGGCTGGTGGACAGCTTCGACCTGGCGTACTTCGTGCTGTTCACCACGTTCTTCC
>DASTHR010000105.1:0-10178 GCA_035718105.1 Burkholderiales bacterium | reverse complement strand
GCCGAGCATGTCCTGCGCGTCGCGGAACAGGTGGCGGGCCGCCTCACCCGCTTCCTTGTCCTCCAGGATCGCGGGGTAGCGGCCGCGCAGTTCCCAGGTCTGGAAGAAGGGCGTCCAGTCGATGAAGGGCACCAGTTCGCCAAGCGGGTAGTCCTTGAGCACTTTGAGGCCCGTCATACCAGGCTTCGGCGGCGTGTACAGATCCCACTCGGTCTTCAGGGCGTTGGCCCGTGCCTGCGCCAGCGGCAGCAGCGGCCCCGGACCCTTCTTGCCCTTGTGCTGGGCGCGCACCCGCTCGTACTCGTCCTTGACACCCTGGACATACCCGTCACGGAACTCGTCCGAAAGCAGGCTGGTGCAGACGCCGACGCTGCGGGAGGCGTCGGGCACCCACACCACCGTGCCGCTGTAGCCGGGGGCGATCTTCACCGCCGTGTGGACGCGGGAAGTGGTGGCGCCGCCGATCAGCAGGGGGATCCGGAAGCCCTGGCGCTCCATCTCCTTGGCGACGTGGGCCATCTCCTCCAGCGAAGGCGTGATGAGCCCGGAGAGGCCGATGATGTCGGCACCCGCTTCCCGCGCGGTGTCCAGGATCTTCTGGGCCGGCACCATCACCCCGAGGTTTACCACCTCGAAGTTGTTGCACTGGAGCACCACGGTGACGATGTTCTTGCCGATGTCGTGGACGTCGCCCTTGACGGTGGCGATGACGATCTTGCCCTTGGCGCGGGTGTCGCCCAAGCGCGCCTTCTCCGCCTCGATGAACGGCACCAAGTGGGCCACGGCCTGCTTCATGACGCGGGCGGACTTCACCACCTGGGGCAGGAACATCTTGCCGGCGCCGAACAGGTCGCCCACGAAGTTCATGCCGTCCATGAGCGGGCCCTCGATCACCTGGATCGGGTGCTCGAACTGCTGCCTCGCCTCCTCGGTGTCCTCCACCACGAAGGCGTCGATGCCTTTCACCAGGGCGTGCGTGAGGCGTTCGCGCACCGGGAGCAGCCGCCAGGACAGGTCCTCGGCCTGGGCGCGGGCGCCACCCTTCACGGTCTCGGCGAGCTGGACAAGGCGCTCGGCGGCGTCGGGCCGGCGGTTGAGCACCACGTCCTCGACCCGCTCCCGCAGCTCGGCGGGGATCTCCTCGTACACCCCGAGCTGGCCCGCGTTGACGATGCCCATGGTGAGGCCGGCGCGGATGGCGTGGTACAGGAACACGGTGTGGATCGCCTCGCGCACCGCGTCGTTGCCGCGGAAGCTGAAGGAAACATTTGAAATGCCGCCGCTCACTTTCGCGTAAGGCAGGTGCTCCCGGATCCAGCGCGTCGCCTGGATGAAGTCGATGGCGTAGTTGGAGTGCTCCTCTATCCCGGTGGCGATGGCGAACACATTGGGATCGAAGATGATCTCCTCCGGCATGAAGCCCGCCTTCTCCGTCAGCAGCTCGTAGCTGCGGCGGCAGATGGCCTTGCGCCGCTCCAGGGTGTCGGCCTGGCCCTGCTCGTCGAAGGCCATGACGATCACCGCGGCGCCGTAGCGCCGGCACAGCTTCGCCTGGCGCAGGAACTCCGCCTCCCCTTCCTTGAGGCTGATGGAGTTCACCACCGGCTTGCCCTGCACGCACTTCAATCCCGCCTCGATCACCTCCCACCTGGAGGAGTCGATCATCACCGGCACCCGGGAGATGTCCGGCTCGGACGCCACCAGGTTGAGAAAGCGCGCCATGGCGGCCTTCGAGTCCAGCATGGCCTCGTCCATGTTCACGTCCACCACCTGGGCGCCATTCTCCACCTGCTGGCGCGCCACTGAAAGCGCCTCGGGGAACTGGCCGTTCAGGATCATGCGCGCGAAGGCCTTCGAGCCGGTGACGTTGGTGCGCTCGCCCACGTTCACGAACAGCGAGTCATCCGCGATGTTGAGGGGCTCGAGGCCGGCAAGCCGGGTCCTGCGCGGCGGGTCGGGAATCTTCCGCGGCGGCAAGCCGGCCACGGCCTCGGCGATGGCCCGGATGTGCGCCGGGGTGGTGCCGCAGCAGCCGCCAACGATGTTGAGGAAACCGCTCTGCGCGAATTCCAGCAGCATCTCCGCCATGAACTCGGGAGTGTCGTCATAGCCGCCGAACTCGTTGGGCAGGCCGGCATTGGGGTGCACCGAGACATGGGTGTCCGCAAGCCCGGAGATCTCCTCCACATGGGGCCGCAGTTCCTTCGCCCCCAGCGCGCAGTTGAAACCGATGGACACCGGCCGCGCATGACGCACCGAGTTCCAGAACGCCTCCGGAGTCTGGCCGGTCAGGGTGCGGCCCGAGGCATCCGTGATGGTGCCGGAGATCATCACCGGCAGCCGCATGCCGCCCGTCTCGAAGCATTCCTCGACGGCGTAGAGGGCCGCCTTGCAGTTGAGGGTGTCGAACACCGTCTCCACCAGCAGCAGGTCGGCACCGCCCTCCACCAGGCCGGCGACGGCCTCCGCATAGGCCGCGACGAGGGCGTCGAAATCGATGTTGCGGAAACCCGGATCGTTGACGTCCGGGGAAATCGAGGCCGTGCGGTTGGTGGGCCCGACCACCCCGGCGACGAAGCGCGGGCGGCCGGTCCTGTTCTCCCACTCCTCGGCGGCCTCCCGCGCCAGCCTTGCCCCTGCGACGTTCAGTTCGCGCACCAAATGCTCCATGCCGTAATCGGCCATGGACACGGAAGTGGCGTTGAAGGTGTTGGTCTCGAGGATGTCGGCCCCGGCCTCGAGATAGGCGCTGTGTATGCCGCGGATGATTTCCGGCCGCGTCAGGGTCAGCAGGTCATTGTTGCCCTTCAGTTCCCTCTGAAAATCCCGGAAGCGCTCGCCGCGGTAGCCCTCCTCCCGCAAACCGTGGCGCTGGATCATGGTGCCCATCGCGCCGTCCAGGATCAGAATGCGTTCGCCCAGCAGGCGCTGGAAAAGCTCGGCGCGGGGATGCCAGTTCATCGGGAAGTCGTTCATGGAAAAGGCGGAATTCTATCACGCGGGGCGCCGCCACCCCGCCGCAGGATCCGCCGGCCACGCAACATGCTGCCCCCTCAGCGCGCATCGCGGGGGACCGGCGATTGGATATCGCCGCAACGCAGCAGCGTCTCCGCCTCGATGCCTCGGGAAGACCCTCCCGGGCGCCGCCGCACGATCCAGGGGATGACGCCGTACTTACAAACCCCTTGCGGTATCCCGCAAACTGTGGATAATTGGCCTCGTGAGCCACAAACCTCTCAATATGTTAGGTTTTGATGGCAAGGCTTGAGGTCATTAACTTATAAAATCAAGGGGCTATGGAACACCTGACACCCAAGGAGGCCTATGAGTTTCTACACAAGAACCCCGACGCGGTGTTCATCGACTGCCGTAGCGAGATGGAGTACCTGTTCGTGGGCCACCCCGCGGGTTCCATCTGGATCCCCTGGAACGACGGGCCCAACTGGGATGTGAATCCCGAGTTCGTCGGCCACGTCCGCAAGGCGGCGAGCCAGAACCGCCCGGTGGTGCTGATCTGCCGCAGCGGCAAACGCTCCGTGGACGCGGGACTGGAACTGGAGAAGCACGGCTTCACCAAGGTCTACAACGTGCTCCACGGCTTCGAGGGCGATCTCGACGATACCCATCATCGCAGCACAACCAACGGCTGGCGCTTCGAAGGCCTGCCGTGGGAACAGTGCTGAACCTTCAGGCGGCATCGGCAAAACGAAACGCCGGTTACTGAAGTTTGGGGTGTGCGGCAATCATCGCGTCCCAAGCGCGCTGCAGGCGCGGGTTCTTGCTGAACCTCGAGTCCTAATAACAAAGAGAAACTGCGCCGAAGACGACCGCCCGTGACCCAGCACCCCTTCGCACCCCCATCGCTCGCGACCAGCGGCAGCCCCGGCCCCAGCCCGGCCGAGCTGCTGTCGCAGGCGCTCGACGCGATTCCGGCCTACGTTTCTTTCGTGGACTCGGAACTGCGCTACCGCTGGGTCAACAAGCACTACGAGGACTGGTACGGGATGCCGCGGGAGCGCATCATCGGATGCGCCCTGCGGGACCTGATGGATCCGGAGCAGTTCGCGGTGACGGAACCCCACGCCCGCCGGGCGCTGGCCGGGGAAACCGTGCATTACGAGGTGGAAGTCCACACCCCCGCCGGCTCCCGCTTCTTCGAGGTTTCCTACCTCCCGTCGCCGACAGCCAAGGGCTTTCATGTCCTGTCCGTCGATCGCACCGAGGAGCGGCGGACGGAACTGGCCAAGGAAGAGAGCGAGCAGCGCTACAGCACCGTGGTCAGCCACCTGCCGGGGGCCGTCTACCGCACCCGGCTGGGGGAATCCTGGACCACCGAGTATGTCAGCGACGGCATCGAGGACCTGACCGGTTACCCGGGGACGGCCTTCCTCGGCCCATCCCCGGCGCGAAAATTCGCGGACCTGATCCTGCCGGAGGACCGCTCCCGGGTGAGCGCGGAGATCGAGGCCGCGGCGAAGGCGGGGCGTGCCTATTCGGTGGAGTACCGGATCCGGCACCGGGACGGCTCCGTGCGCTGGGTGCACGACAGCGGGCAGCCCGCGGGCGGCGCGGACGGCGCCGGCACCTGGGTCGAGGGGGTAGGGGTCGACATCACCGACCACAAGCGGGCGGAGCAGGCCCTGCGCGAGAGCGAGGCACGGTTCCGGGCCCTGGTGGAGAGCGTGCCGGACCTGATCTTTCTGCTCTCGGAGGACGGCGTCTTTCTGGATTGCCACGCGGCACGGGAAGAGCAGCTGGTGCTGCCCCGCGAGCAGTTCCTCGGCCGCAAGGTCACGGAGGTTTTCGAGCACACCCTCGCGGATCGCTTCCGCCGCGCGATCGCCGAGTCCTGCGCCGGCAAGCGGCTGGTGCAGATCGAGTATCCGCTCGAGTTCGGCGGAGAGAAGCGCCAGTTCGAATGCCGCATCGTGCCCTGCGGGGCGCGCCGGCTTCTCGGCATAGTGCGGGACGTTACCGACCGCGCGCGCCGCGACGAGGCGCTGCGCCGGGTCGCGGAGGGGGTATCCGCCGCCACCGGGGCCGAGTTTTTCCGCTCGGTCGTGGTGCACCTGGCGGGCGTCCTGCAGGCGGATTATGTCCTGGTAGGCACGGTTTCGGCGGAACAGCCGGGCCGGGTGCGAACCCTGGCCGCGGTCGGGCACGGCGAGCCCATGGAGGCATTCGATTACGAGCTGCGCGGCACGCCCTGCGAGCACGTGGTGACCCAGAACCTGTGCGCGTTCGCCGCCGGAGTGCGCGAGCGCTTCCCGGGGGACCGCGTCCTCGCCGGCATGGGTGCGGAGGCCTATGTGGGGACGCCGCTGCTGGACTCCGCGGGGCGCCCGCTGGGATTGATTGCGGCGGTATGGACCAAGCGTCTGGAACACACCGATTTCGCCGAAGCCCTGATGCGCATCTTTGCGGCGCGCGCGGCGGCCGAGCTGGAACGGCTCAGGGCCGAGGAGAGCCTGCGCCTCGCGGCCCGGGTTTTCGACACCGCGGCGGAGGGCATCATCGTGCTGGATGCACAGGAGCGCATCCTCTCCGTCAACCGCGCGTTCTGCGAGATTTCCGGCTACTCCCGCGAGGAAGTCATCGGCGAGAGCGCGAGCATCCTGCGCCCGGGACTGCAGGGCGAGAGCTTCTTCAAGGACGTCGCGCGCTCCCTGGCCGAAAGCAGCCAGTGGCAGGGCGAGATGTGGAACCGGCGCAAGGACGGCACGCCCCTCCCCTCCTGGGTCTCGGTGAGCGCGGTGCGCGACCAGGCGGGCGAGGTGGTCAACCTGGTGTGCATCCTCAATGACATCAGCAGCCTCAAGGAGTCGCAGCAGCGTCTCGAGCAGCTCGCCAATCACGACTCCCTGACCGGGCTGCCCAACCGCAACCTGCTGCAGGACCGGGTAACCCACGGCATGGACAAGGCCCGGCGCAACCGCGAGCGCCTGGCGCTGCTATATCTCGACCTGGACAACTTCAAGATCGTGAACGACACGCTGGGCCACGACGCGGGCGACCGCCTGCTGGTGCAGGTGGCGGCGCGGCTGCGCGAGTGCGCCCGCGACCGGGACACGGTCGCCCGGCTGGGCGGCGACGAATTCGTGGTGGTGCTGGACGAAGTCGCGGATCCGCAGCAGGTGGCCCGGATGGCGGACCGGGTGGCTGAGCACTTCCGCGAGCCCTTCACCATCGAGGGGCAACAGCAGGTGGTGAGCTTCAGCCTCGGCATCGCGCTCTATCCCGATGACGGCAACGACCTCGCTTCCCTGCTGCGCAACGCCGACCTCGCGCTCTACCGCGCCAAGGAGTACGGGCGCAGCTGCTACCGCTTCTTCACCGAGGACATGAACGTGCAGGCCTTCGAGCGCAAGTTCATGGAAGCCGGCCTGCAGCGGGCGCTGGAACGCGCGGAACTCGCGGTCCACTACCAGCCGGTGGTGGAGCTCGCCAGCGGGCGGATCACGGCGGTGGAAGCGCTGCTTCACTGGCAGCACCCCGACATGGGCCTGCTGCAGTCGTCCCGGTTCCTTCCGGCGGCGGAGAAGAGCGGCCTCATCATCCCCGTCGGCACCTGGTCCCTCAATGCCGCGTTCCGCCGGGCCGCCGCCTGGAGCAAGGAGGGCCTGACCGGGATCCGGATGGTGGTGAACCTCTCGGCGCGCCAACTCCAGGACCCCGGGATCGTCCGCGTGGTGCGCGAGGCGCTTGCAGAGAGCGGCGTGCTCCCGGACCGCATCGAGCTGGACCTTCCCGAAAGCGTGGTCGCGCGCGACCCGGCCGAAACCATAGCCACCATCGAGCTGCTGCGCAAGCTGGGCGTGCGCCTGTGCGTCGACAACTTCGGCGTGGGCCCCTGCTCGCTCGCGCTGCTGCGTCGCCTGCCCATAGATGGACTCAAGATAGACCGCAGCCTGGTCCGTGATTTCCCGGCCAACCCCGGAAACGCCGCCATCGTCCGCGGCATCATCAGCCTGGCCCGTGCCTACGATCTGGAAGTGACGGCCGAAGGCGTGGAGACCCCCGCCCAGCGCGAGGCGCTGCTGGCCGCCGGATGCGACTTTGCGCAAGGCTACCTCTATTCCACCGCCCTGGCCGACCCCCAGATGACCCGGGCCCTCAGCTGGGGTACGCTGGCCCCTTCGTTCCTGGCGCGGATGTTTCCGGGAAACGTTCCCAGCACCGTCGGCAGCGCCTAGCATCCGCTGCGGGCATCACCCACGAGGCGCAAGCGTCGTTTGAAGAAGGCTGACGCAGTCCTACCCGAGCACGAAGGCCTCCGCCGGGCCGTGTCCTGGCTGCTCGAGCAGCCCGTGCGCGACCTGAAGACCATCGAGGAAGCAAGCCGTCGCTTCAACCTCTCGCCCCTGGACGAGCAGTTCCTGCTGGACCACTTCCGGACTCCGAAGCAACCCTGATCAGTTTGCGCTGGCGGGCAGAGTTCTCCGGCAGCCGTGGCTGCCAGGTCCGGAGCGGGCGAATTGCAGGCAGGTAATGAGGTCGAAGGGGGTGGTAGGCCAGGTAACGCCGCCCGGGTACAACTCCGCCGTCAGGTCCGGAAGTTCGCAGGCCTGCCCCGGCGCCCGCTCCGGGCCGCCGGCGGGCGACTCCCTGAATCCTTCGGCACAGCGCTCGCCGGGGCCAATGATCAAGCTGCGGCGCTGGCATTCGCAGATCGGACCAAGCTGCCCGTACTGTCCGATCTCCCACTTGTGCCAGCCGCGACGGCAGATCAGGACCGAGCAGGCTTCCTGCAACGAGGACTGGAGCACCCGGGTGCCCCGGCCCTGGGCAATGCGCAGGCACATCTCCGTCCGGCGGTCCACGCAGGCCTCGTCCATCACCGTCACGCTGCCGGCCTTGTCCGCCGGCTCGGCCGCACCCGCTGCCGCAGCAGCGAGCAGCCATGCAAGGCAGACGGCGCTGCGCACGCAGGATTCGACCGGCCGCTTCAGGACGGACATGGCTGGCTCCCCAACACTAGTGGAACGCATGGAAAAGGATACGCCCTAGGCGCGGTCCAGTCGCCGGTACTGGATGGCTTCCGCGACATGGGCGGCGGCGATGCCGTCGCTGCCCGCGAGGTCGGCGATGGTGCGCGCGACCTTCAGCACCCGGTGATAGGCGCGCGCCGAGAGGTTGAGCCGGCCGATGGCCTGGCGCAGCAGGGACTCGCCGCCGGCGTCCGGCCTGCAGAGGCCCTCTATCTCCCTCACCCCAAGCAAGACGTTGGCCTTGCCCTGACGCTGCAGCTGGACGGCACAGGCCCGCGCCACCCGCGCACGGATGTCCGCGCTGGGCTCACCGGCCGCCTGCCGCGTGAGGTCTTCCTCGGGCACCGAGGGCACCTCGATCTGGATGTCGATGCGGTCCAGCAGCGGCCCCGAGATCTTGCCACGGTAGCGCGCCACCTGGTCCGGAGTGCAGCGGCACTTGCCACTGGCATGGCCGAGGTAGCCGCAAGGACAGGGATTCATGGCGGCGACGAGCTGGAAACGGGCGGGAAAGTCCGCCTGGCGCGCAGCGCGGGAGACGGTGATTTTTCCCGACTCCAGCGGCTCGCGCAGGACCTCCAGCACCTTGCGGTCGAACTCCGGCAGCTCGTCCAGGAACAGCACGCCGTTCAGGGCCAGGGAAATCTCCCCCGGCCGGGGCTCGCTGCCCCCGCCCACCAGCGCCACGGCCGAGGCGGTGTGATGCGGGGCGCGATAAGGACGGCGCTTCCAGTCGGCGACGTCGAAGCCGCCGCTGCCCAGGGAACGCACCGCCGCGGTCTCCAGCGCCTGGGCGTCGCTCATGGGCGGCAGGATGCCGGGGAAGCGGCTCGCCAGCATGGACTTGCCGGTCCCGGGCGGCCCCACCATGAGCAGCGAGTGGCCACCGGCGGCGGCTATCTCCAGGGCACGCTTGGCGTGGAGCTGGCCCTTCACGTCCTGCAGGTCGGCGTAGGCGGGCGTCGCGGCGGAAGGCGACCCGGCATATCGCGCGAGCGGCTCCCGCCCCGCCAGATGAGCACACACCTGCAGGAGGGAGCGCGCGGGATAAACCACCGCGTCTTCCACCAGGGCCGCCTCGGGAGCGTTCTGCTCCGGCAGCACGAAGGCGCGGCCGCTGCGGCTTGCACTGTAGGTCATGGCAAGCGCTCCGCGAATGGGTCGCAGCTCGCCGGTGAGCGCCAGCTCCCCGGCCCACTCGCATTCGGCGAGGCGCTCGGGCGGAAGTTGTCCGGAGGCGGTGAGGATACCCAGGGCAATCGGCAAGTCGAAGCGCCCGCTCTCCTTGGGCAGATCGGCGGGCGCCAGGTTGACCGTGATGCGGCGGGCCGGAAATTCAAAGCGCGCGTTCTGCAGCGCGGCCCGCACCCGTTCGCGGGACTCCTTCACCTCCGCTTCCGGCAGGCCGACGATGGTGAAGCTTGGCAAGCCCCCGGCAAGGTGGACCTCCACCGTGACCTCGGGCGCATCCATTCCGGCCAGCGCCCGGCTGCGTAGGACGGCGAGGGACATCAGGCCAGGATTGCGGATTGAGGATCGCGGATCGCGTGAGCGGCGCGCAAGTTACGCCTCACGCATCCGGCCTCACGCCTGACGGCCCTTTTCCAGCTCGGCGATTTTCGCCTCCAGCGCCTCCAGCTTTTCCCGGGTGCGGGTTAGCACCTCGCGCTGGACATCGAATTCTTCCCGCGTCACGAGATCCAGCCGGGCAAAAGCTCCGGCGAGCATCGCCCGAAGGTTCTTCTCCAGATCACGGGCCGGAGTGCTGGCCAAAACCTCGTTGACCCGGGACGTGATTTCGTCGATCGCTTTCTGGTTGAGCATGACTGATCGCCTCCTGGCAGCGAGTTTATCAGAACACTCGCCCCCTCCATTCCAGGGGCATGAAACCGCGGACTCCGGACATCGGGGGTAGCTAGTACGCAACACGGGTGTGTGCAACGCAACAGATGGCGCACGGCATTGGTGCACAAGTTTCGAAGCGCGCCCCACAACAGTGCGCAAACATCATCCATCTCGGTGCAGTGGTTTTTCAGGTCTTTGTTTATTTAAGATTTTGCAGCTGGCACGGAAGCTGCAAAGGCGAAGGGCGCAGATATCTGCTCTGCCTGTGTTCAACAACTGAAAGGGAACGAAAATGCGCAAGAAGCTTCTTGGACTCGCGGCGGCGGCCGCCCTCGCCGTGCCGGG
>DASTHR010000104.1:0-2477 GCA_035718105.1 Burkholderiales bacterium | reverse complement strand
GGTGAGCGCGGGCGCCACCTCGCGCTACGTGGACTCCTCCGTGGAACGGGTGCAGGTGAAGGCCACCAACATCACCGACACCCGCCACGTCGTCACCTGCAACGGCCGGCCCGTGCCCCTGCACGCCACCGGCACCCGCGGGGAGTTCGTCGCCGGGGTGCGCTACCGCGCCTGGGCGCCGCCTTCCGCGCTGCACCCCACCATCCCGGTGCAAACGCCCCTGGTTTTTGACATCGTGGATACCTGGAGCGGGCGCTCCATCGGTGGCTGCACCTACCATGTCTCGCATCCGGGCGGGCGCAACTACACCACCTTTCCGGTGAACGCCTTCGAGGCGGAGGCACGGCGCATCGCCCGCTTCTGGAACCACGGCCACACCCCCGGCCCGATGCAGGTCGCTCCCGAGGAGCGCAACCGCGACTTTCCCATGACCCTGGACCTGCGCCGCGAGCCCGACGCCGCCGCCGGCTTCGCCGCCACCCCCAGCGTCGCCACCCCGCAGCAGCAAACCCAGCAATAGGACTCGGAGCGGGGTCCTGCCCGCTGTCGCGGCCGCATTTCCCGCACGCCCGAACCGGCGTAGCCACCGTGGGTCGGGCAGGGAACCAGCGCCGGAGCTTCATCCTGGGCAGGACCGCCGGCTGCTGAAGCAGGCGAGGGCGGCGCCCGCCCACCGGCTGGAGCGCACCCTTCGCGAGTTCCCATGGCGGGACTCAGCCGGTGAATATGTCGCGGTAGCCGGTGTAGACAGAGATGCCCAGCACCGGACCGAGGGCGAGCCAGCCCAGGCCGAATGCGATCGAGGCGAGCGTGCCCAGCAGCATTACCGCGAGGCCGTAGACCAGCAGCGGCACCAGGTTCTTCAGACAGGCGGCCAGGCTCTCCCTGGCGGCGTCCAGCGGGGCGATGCCCCGGAACATGACCAGCGCCGGCGCGAACCATAGCGCGGCGGCGACGGGCAGGTAGAGCGCGAAGGCTACCAGGATGCCCAGCAGCGCGGTGGCGGACATCCCCGCCATGCCGCCCATCATGGCGCCGGGACCGCCGCCGCCCATGCCGCCCACCAGCGCGCCCATCCCCATGCCGACGCCCATGATCAGGCCGACCACGAGGCCAATGACCAGCAGCGCCGCCAGGTTGAGCACGCCCAGCATGGCGAGCGGGCCGGCCTTCTCCCGGAAGCCCTCGAACAGCATGGTGATCTCCGGCACGCCGCCCTGGTCGGCGGTGCGGGCGGCGAGCACGAAACCGCCCGCCAGGATCGGGATCACCAGGGCGGAGGCCAGGGTGCCGACGGTGCCGAGCAGGCTGAGCGCGACCATGATCACCGTGAAGAGGACGAAAATCAGCACCCAAACGCCGGGCTGCCTCAGGAACAGCGTCCAGGCGTGCGTGATCCATAGCCAGCCGTTGCCCGCCGGCACGGAATTGGCGTCGAGGTTGCCGCCGAGATCCATCATTTGTCGTCTCCGCAGAAAATTGGCGACCGCCGCGGCGATCCTGATTCAGCCGAGGCGGGCGGGTATGCCCCTGCCACTGCAGGGGGAATGAGCCGGGCCCTATACACGACAAAATCCGTCGGGATTGTCCGGGGAGGTGGCTTTCATTAGAATGGCGCCTTTACCGTCAAAAGACCACCAAGGAGAAGGCACCATGGAACACAAGCTTCCCGCGCTGCCCTACGCGATGGACGCGCTCGCGCCCCACATTTCGAAGGAGACCTTCGAGTACCACTACGGCAAGCACCACCAGGCCTATGTCACCAACCTCAACAACCTGATCAAGGGCACGGAGTTCGAGAACGCCTCCCTGGAGGACATCATCAGGAAGTCCTCGGCCGGCATCTTCAACAACTCGGCCCAGGTGTGGAACCACACCTTTTTCTGGAACAGCATGAAGCCGGGCGGCGGCGGCAAGCCCGCCGGCGCGCTGGCTGCGGCCATCGACAGGAAGTGGGGCTCCTTCGACGCGTTCAAGGAGGCCTTCACCAAGAGCGCCGTGGGCAACTTCGGCTCCGGCTGGACCTGGCTGGTGAAGAAGGCTGACGGCTCGGTGGACATCGTCAACACCTCCAACGCCGCCACGCCGCTCACCACCGCCGACAAGGCGCTGCTCACCATAGACGTGTGGGAGCACGCCTACTACATCGATTACCGCAACGCCCGGCCCAAGTTCGTGGAGACCTTCCTGAACTCCCTGGCCAACGGGGACTTCGCGGCGAGCAACTTCGCCTGAGCGGTTTCACGCGGCGGGAGCGATCCTCCCGTCGCGGAACACAAAACCCCCGCCCACCCGGCGGGGGTTTTCTTTTGGGATTGCTCCCCCTAAGCAAAGGGGGCAGGGGGAATTCATTGGTGCCGCAAATCCCCCGCCGCTGCGCGCCGCCCCCGTTGCGAAAAGGAGCGGACGGTCTCGCGGGTCCGCATTCATGCGGACATGCGAGACCGTTGTCCGGATGAATCCGGAACTACGCCTGG
>DASTHR010000103.1:0-9582 GCA_035718105.1 Burkholderiales bacterium | reverse complement strand
TCGCCGGACGATTGCAATACCCGACTGGAGAATGTAAGATTTCTTTGACATTTGTCAGTTCGTCAGTTTTCTTGCAGCCCGTTGAGGGTGCAGGCTGGGTAGGGACGGGATGGCGCTTTCCGAGGCTGCAAGCTTCTCGCTGACCATGGCGCGTCGCTCCTCGCTCACTCCGGGCGGGCGGCGCGCTGCCTTCTGGGTTGTGGTTGCGGTCAGCGCGGCCATTGCCGCGGGCTTTGCCGCGGCGGGCGCCTGGGTGATCCTTCCTTTCTCCGGCCTGGAAATCGCATTCCTTTACTGGGTGTTGCGCCTGCTGGAGCGTCAGGCGGGGGATTTCGAGCGCATCACCGTTGCGGGGGACACGCTGATCCTGGAATCGGTGGAGTTCCGGCACGCGCGGCGGATGGAATTCAACCGCTACTGGGCCCAGGTGGTGCTTGGCCGCGACCGGGTAAGCGGGCATCCCCGGGTGGCACTGAAATCCCATGGGCGGGAAGTGGAGATCGGGCGGTACATGGACGATAATGAGCGGCTCGCGCTGGCGGGCGAGTTGCGGCGGCGCACGGGCTTCAATACAACGAATCAGTTGGGGGGGGAGCAATGAGCAAGTGGCGGGACGGCGTTCGCCGTTTCGGATTGGCGATTCCGATGCTGTCCTGGGCGGGCGTCGCCCTGGCGGATTACACCTTCAATTTCCCGACTCCGGTCACTCCCATCGCCCACGACACGCTGCGGGTGCACAACCTGTTCATGGTGATCGCGCTGGTGCTGTTCTTCGGCGTGTTTGCCCTGATCCTGTATTCCATCTTCAAGCACCGCAAGAGCGCCGGTCACAAGGCCGCCGACTTCACCGCCCCGCGCGGCGGCAAGCAGTGGTTCTTCGTGCTGGTGCCTTTCGCGGCCCTGCTCTACATCGACTACATCGTGTTCGGTATTCCGGCCTACCACGCGGTGCTGATGTACGAGGACACCAAGACCGACGCCGAGATGGTGGTCAAGGTCATCGGCAGCCAGTGGAAGTGGCAGTACGAGTACCCCGAGGAGGGAATCAAGTTCGTGAGCGTGCTCACCACGCCCCAGGACCAAATCAGCAACAAGGCGCCCAAGGGCGAGCATTACCTGCTGGAGGTGGACAACCCCCTGGTGGTGCCGGCGGGCAGGAAGATCCGCTTCATCACCACTTCCACCGACGTGATCCACAGCTGGTGGGTGCCGGCCTTCGGCGTCAAGCGCGACGCGGTGCCCGGCTTCCTGCGGGAATTCTGGGCCACCATCGACACCCCGGGCATCTATCGCGGCCAGTGCGCGGAGCTGTGCGGCAAGGACCACGGCTTCATGCCGGTGGTGGTGCACGCGCTGCCGGAGGCCGAATACAAGCAGTGGGTGGCGCAGAAGAAGGACGCGATGGCGAAGCAGGCCGCCAGCGCGGACAAGACCTGGAGCAAGGACGAACTGATGGCCCTTGGCAAGGAGGTTTACGCCAAGGCCTGCGCCGCGTGCCACCAGCCCGACGGCAAGGGACTGCCGCCGGCGTTCCCGCCCATCGCCGGCGCCAAGGTCGCCGCCGCGCCCTTCCTGGACAAGGACGGGCGGCTGGTGAAGGACGGGCACCTGGACCGGGTCATGAACGGCAAGGCCGGCACCGCCATGCAGGCCTTCAAGAGCACCCTTAGCGACGCCGAGATCGCGGCGGTGGTCACCTACGAGCGCAACGCCTTCGGCAACACCGCCGGCGACCTGGTGCAGCCCGCCCAGGTCAAGGGCCTGCGCTGAGAGAGCATTCAGAGGGAAACGGGAAGGAGACAGGGCAATGACGACCGTGGCAGTTCATGGGCACGACGCCCATCACGAGCAGGCGACCGGCTTCAAGCGCTGGCTGGTCACCACCAACCACAAGGACATCGGCACGATGTACCTGATCTTCGCCTTCACCATGCTCATGGTGGGCGGGCTGATGATCCTGCTGGTGCGCGCGGAGCTGTTCCAGCCGGGCCTGCAGCTGATGCAGCCGGGCTTCTACAACCAGTTGGTGACCCTGCACGGCCTGATCATGGTGTTCGGCGCGGCCATGCCCGCCGCCACCGGGCTCGCCAACTGGATGCTGCCGCTGATGATCGGCGCCCCGGACATGGCGCTGCCCCGGCTCAACAACTGGAGCTTCTGGATCCTGCCGCCGGCGGCGGTGATGCTGGTCACCCCCTTCGTGCTCGGCCTGTTCGGCGTCGGCACCGGCGCGGTGGACACCGGCTGGACGATGTACGCGCCGCTCTCGGTGCAGACCGGCTGGGGGATGGACTTCGCCATCTTCGCGGTGCACATGCTGGGCATGTCCTCGATACTGGCTTCCATCAACGTGGTGGTCACCATCCTCAACATGCGCGCCCCGGGCATGACCATGATGAAGATGCCGGTCTTCGCCTGGGCCTTCCTCATGACCGCCATTCTGCTGATCATCGTGATGCCGGTGCTGGCCGGCGGCGTGACCATGGTCCTGATGGACCGCCACTTCGGCACCCACTTCTTCGACGCCGCCGGGGGTGGCGACCCGGTGCTGTGGCAGCACATCTTCTGGTTCATGGGCCACCCCGAGGTGTACGTGCTGCTGCTGCCCATCGCCGGCGTGATTCCGCACGTCCTGTCCACCTTCTCGCGCAAGCCCATGTATGGCTACAAGGGCCAGGTGTACGCGATCATCGCCATCACCGTGCTGTCCGTGATGGTCTGGGCGCACCACATGTTCACCAGCGGCATGTCGGTGGGCGCCCAGCTCTACTTCATGTACAGCACCATGCTGATCTCGCTGCCGCTGGCGGTGCTGTTCTTCTGCTGGATCGCCACGTTCTGGCGCGGCTCCATGAGCTTCGAGGCGCCGATGCTGTTCGCCCTGGGCTTCGTGGTGCTGTTCGGCTGGGGCGGCCTCACCGGGCTGGTGCTGGCGGACGCCGCGGCGGACGCCCAGTACCACAACGCCTATTTCCTGGTGGCGCACTTCCACTATGCCCTGTATCCGACGGTGATCATGGGGGCCATGGCCGGCGTCTACTACTGGCTGCCGAAGTGGACCGGCAACATGTACGACGAGAAGCTGGCGCGCCTGCACTTCTGGATCACGGTGATCGCCTTCAACCTGACCTTCATTCCGCAGTTCTTCGTGGGCCTCGCCGGCATGCCGCGGCGCATTCCCGATTACGCGCTGCAGTTCGTCGAGTTCAACATGATCTCCTCGGTGGGCGCCTTCATTCTCGGTTTCGCGCACCTGCTTTTCATCTACATCGTGATCAAGTGCGTGCGCGGCGGCGAGAAGGCGAAGGACAAGTCCTGGGAAGGCGCGGAGGGGCTGGAGTGGACGGTGCCGTCCCCGGCGCCCTACCACACCTTCGACACGCAGCCGGTGATCAAGTAGGCGCCGGGTGCGGGCCGACCGCCAACAGGGGGAACGCAGGGCCGCGGCCAATGAGCGCCTGGGCTGGATCATCGGCGCCATCGCCTTCGGGATCTTCCTGCTGAGCCTATGGAAGTTCAGACCGTTCTGAAGCCGGAAGGCGCCGACCGCGCCGCCGCCAACCGCCGCCTTGCGGCCCGCTTCGGCCTGCTGGCGGTGGCGGCCTTCGGCTTCGGTTTCGCCCTGGTGCCGATCTACGACGTGGTGTGCCGCATCACCGGCTTCGGCGGGCGCACCGGGGACCAGGTGGCCACGGCCGCCGGCGTTCCGGTGAACGCCCGGCGGCTGGTGACGGTGGAGTTCATGGGCAACACCATGCCGGGCGCCTCCTGGGAATTCGAGCCGATGCAGACCCGGGTCGCGGTGCACCCCGGGGAAGCCACCACGGTGAAATACCGGGTAAAGAACCCCACCAACCAGAAGGTGGTGGGGCAGGCGGTGCCCAGCGTTACGCCCTGGCAGGCCGCCAACCACCTGAAGAAACTGGACTGCTTCTGCTTCAGCCAGCAGGACTTCCAGCCGGGCGAGGTGCGGGAGATGCCGGTCACGTTCTTCGTGGACCCGGAACTGCCCGAGGATATCCGCACCCTGACGCTGTCCTACGCGTTCTTCAGCGCGCCCGGCAGCGGGGTGAAGCAGGCGAAGCTAAATCCATAAGAAGCGAGGATCAGGGGGAAACCGATCATGACGCAGACCCAACAGCACTATTACGTCCCGCACTCCAGCCAGTACTCGATATTCGCGTCGCTGGGCGTGTTCCTGCTGGCCCTGGGCTTCATCCTGAAGCTCAACAACGTGCCCTTCGGCGGCTGGGTGATGATCGCCGGAACGGCATCGCTGCTCTACGTGCTGTTCGGCTGGTTCGGCGCCGTCGTGCACGAGAACGTCACCGGCATGTACCACAAGTGGGAGGACCGCTCCTACCGCTGGGGGATGGTGACCTTCATCGCTTCCGAGGTGTTCTTTTTCGGCGCCTTCTTCGGCACCCTTTTCTACCTGCGGGCGATCGCGGTGCCGGAACTCGCCGGCTACGAGTCGCAGTTCACGCCCTACCCCGGCTACGAGGGCAGCTGGCCCACCAGCGGCCCCAAGGGGCCGAGCTTCACGCCCATGGGGGCCTGGGGCATCCCGGCGATCAACACCCTGCTGCTGCTCAGCTCCGGCGCCACCATCACCTGGGCCCACTGGGCGCTGCTCAAGGACAACCGCGCCCAGCTCAAGCTGGGGCTGCTGGCCACCATCCTGCTGGGGGTGGTCTTCCTGGGCTTCCAGGCCTACGAGTACTACCACGCCTACCAGGAGCTGGGCCTGACCCTGAAGGCGGGCGTGTATGGCGCCACCTTCTTCATGCTGACCGGCTTCCACGGCTTCCACGTCACGCTGGGAGTCATCATGCTGACCGTGATCTACCTGCGGGTGCTGAAGGGCCACTTCGATTCCCGTAACCACTTCGGATTCGAGGCGGTGGCCTGGTACTGGCACTTCGTGGACGTGGTGTGGCTGTTCCTGTTCGTGTTCGTCTACTGGCTGTAGGGCGCGACACCGGCGCCGCCCGGCAGCGGGCGGCGCGGCAGGCCCGGGGAGTTACAGGCCGGTGGCGGGAATCAGGCCGAAGTAGAAACCGGCCATCAGCATCAGGAACAGCAGGATCGAGGCCGACACCCTGAGGGTCAGGGCGGTGACGGTCCGCTTGCTGCCTTCGCCCCGGTCCCGGTACATGAAGGTGAGGGCGCTGAACAGGGACACGGCGATGAGGATGAGCAGGACGATGACCAGAACTTTTCCCATGGCGGTCGCTTCCTAGATTGGTCTGCGGTAACGCGAGTCCCCGAGCATGACTGCCCGACGCTTCCGGCCCGGACTCGCCCCGACGCTGGCTACGTTACTGCTAGTACCCCTGTTTGTCCATCTGGGCAACTGGCAGTGGGGCAAGGCGGAGCGCAAGGCGGCGCAGCAGGCGCTGCTCGAGTCTAGAATGAAGGCGCCGCCGGTGACTCTCACCGGCGGGGGCGTGGATGCCGAGTCCCTGCGCTATGCCGCGGTGCGGGTGAGGGGGCGCTACGAGCCGCAGTTTCAGATCCTGCTGGACAATCAGGTCTGGCGCGGGCGGGCGGGGTTCCATGTGGTGACGCCGCTGCGCATCGAGGGGTCCGCGGCGCGGGTGCTGGTGGACCGGGGCTGGGTGCCGTTCAGCGGCGACCGCAGCAAGCTGCCCGAGGTGCCGGTGCCGCAGGACGAAATGCTGGAGGTGGCGGGCCACGCGATGGTGCCGCCGGACAGGTTCTTCGAACTGGGGGCCCCTCCCGCCGCCCGGGCGCAGTGGGAGCCGGTATGGCAGAACCTGGACCTGCGCCGCTACCGGGAGCGGGTGCCCTTCGAGGTGCTGCCGGTGGTGGTGCGCATGGACCCCGGGAGCGACGCGGGAGGTTTCATGCGGGAATGGCCGCGGCCCGACGAGAAGATCGGCATGCACCGGGGATATGCCTGGCAGTGGTGGGCGCTGGCGGCGGCGCTGACGGGCGCCTGGGTGTACTTCGGCTTGCGCCGCGGGGACTGAGGCCATGGAGCAGCAGGAACGAAGTTCGTGGCGGCCGGTGGTGTTGCTGCTGGCACTGGCCGCGATGCCGGTGCTGGTGGCCACGGCGATGTACTTTTCCGGCTGGCGCCCCTCGGGGGACACCAGCCACGGCCAGTTGTACCGGCCGGCGAAGCCGATGTCGGAGTTTTCGCTGCGCCGCGACGACGGCTCGGCCTTCGGGCTGGCGGACCTGAAGGGCAAGTGGACGCTGATCTACCTGCTGCCCTCTCCCTGCGAGGCAGCCTGCGTGCGAGCCCTCTACGTGATGCGCATGGCGCACCTCGGTCAGGGCAAGGAGCAGGATCGCGTGCGGCGCCTGGTGGCGGGCGGCACGGCGGAGATCGCGGAAATACATCGCGCGGATCCGGCTCTGGTGGCGTTGTCGGGAACGGCGGAGGAGTTGCAGCGCCTGGGCGCGCAGATGGCGATGGAACAGGACGGGGGGCCGCGGATTTACCTGGCGGATCCCATGGGCAACCTGGTGCTGCGCTTTGATCCGGCGGCGGATCCCGCCGGGTTGCGCAAGGACCTCGGGCACCTGCTGAAGCATTCCTGGGTGGGCTGAGGCGGGACGAGGAAACCGGAGATGCGGGAGATGAGCGTGGGAACGGCGGCGGAAAGGCCGGCGGCACGCAGCCTGCGGAGCTACTTCGAGCTCTGCAAGCCGCGGGTGGTCGCCCTCATCACCTTCACCGCGGTGGTGGGCATGTTCCTGTCCACGGCGGGGCTGCCGCCGCTCGCGGCCCTGGTGTTCGGCACTCTCGGCATCGCCCTCGGCGCGGCCTCCGGCGCCGCGCTCAACCATGTCGCGGACCGACACATCGACGCGGTGATGGCGCGCACCAGCGGCCGCCCGCTGCCCACCGGTGACATCGGCCCGCGCCAGGCGGTGCTGTTCGCCCTGGCGCTGGGCGCAGCGTCCATGGCGGTGCTGCTGGTGTTCGTCAACGCCCTCACGGCGCTGCTGACCCTGGTGTCGCTCATCGGTTACGCCGTCATCTACACCATGTTCCTCAAACGCCGCACGCCGCAGAATATCGTGCTGGGGGGCGCTGCCGGCGCGGCGCCTCCGGTGCTGGGCTGGACCGCCGTGACGGGCAGCCTGCATCCCGAGGCGCTGCTGCTGTTCCTCATCATCTTCATCTGGACGCCGCCCCACTTCTGGTCGCTGGCGATCCGCCGCCGCGAGGATTACGCCCGCGCCGGCATCCCCATGCTGCCCGTGACCCACGGGGTGCGCATCACCAAGCTGCAGATCCTGCTCTACACCATCCTGCTGGTGGCGGTGACGATGCTGCCCTTCATCACCAACATGAGCGGGCTGATCTACCTGGCGGGGGCCATCGCGCTGGGCATCGGCTTTCTGCGATCGGCGATTCTGCTCTACCGCAACGACTCCGACGCCCAGGCCATGAAGACCTTCGGCTATTCCATCCTGTACCTGAGCCTGCTGTTCGGCTTCCTGCTGGCGGACCATTACGCGCGGCTGCTGCTGCGCGCGTACTTCATCTAGAATTGCAGTTCCGGCGCCGCGGGCGCCACCCGGTAGATTCTGTCCCATGCGCCGAATCGGTCTTCTCCGGCAATCCCCCGGCTGGTTTACCCTGGCGGTCCTGGCACTGCTCGCCGCCTGCTCGGAGCCTCCCCCGCAGTTCCGGTCCACCGACGTCACCGGCATGACTTTCAGCGGTGATTTCCGGCTCACCGACCACAATGGCAGGGAGCGGACGCTCGCGGATTTCCGCGGCAAGGCGGTGGTGGTGTTTTTCGGATATACCCATTGCCCCGACGTCTGCCCCACCACCCTGGCGGAGCTGGCGGCGGCGATGAAGACCCTGGGCAAGGACGCGGAGCGGGTGCAGGTGCTGTTCATCAGCGTGGACCCGGAGCGGGACACCGCGGACCTGCTCTCGAAATACGTGCCGTCCTTCCACCCGTCATTCCTCGGCCTGCGGGGCGACCCGGAGATCACGGCCAGGACTGCGAAGGACTTCAAGATCATGTACCAGAAACAACCCGGCGCCGCGCCCGAGACCTACACCGTGGACCACTCGGCGGGCAGCTTCGTGTTCGATCCGCAGGGGAAGCTGCGCCTGTATGTGAGCTACGGCAAGGGGGCGGAAGTGTTCGCCCACGACATCGCGCTGCTGCTGCGCGCTCGCAACTGAAACATCCATCGGCGAGGATCTGAACATGTTCCGGAGTCATTGCGCCTGGCTGCTGGCCATGCTGCTCGCGCCGGCCACGGCGATTGCCGCGGAGCCTGCCCATGACCATAGCCAACACCAGCACGCTCCGGCCCCGCTGAGCGGTTACCAGCGCGGGCAGGAGAAGCTCAGCCTGCCGCAGGTGACACTGGTGCGGGAAGACGGCAGGCGGGTGGAGTTTCCGAAGGACATGGACGACGGCCGGCCCGTGGTGCTGAACTTCATCTACACCACCTGCACCGCCATCTGCCCCATGCTGTCGCAGACCTTCGCCGAGTTCCAGAAGAAACTGGGGCCGGATGCGGCGAAGGTGCGGATGGTTTCGGTTTCCATTGACCCGGAGCAGGACACCCCGAAACGCCTGGCGGAGTATGCGAAGCGCTACGGCGCGGGCCCGCAGTGGACCCATTACACCGGCACGCTGGAGGCGAGTATCAAGGTGCAGAAGGCATTCAGGGCTTATTTCGGCGACAAGATGAACCACAAGCCGGTGGTGTTCATGCGGGCCGCGCCCGGCAAGCCCTGGGTGCGCCTGGACGGCTTCACCACGCCGGACGACCTGGTGAACGAATACCGAATGCTCGCCAAGGGCTGAGCCGGCCGCGCCGCGATGACGCGCCTGACGCTGCTCTGCTGTGCCGGCGCGCTGCTGGTGCTGGGCGTCGCGCCCGTCCATCCCGCGGCCGACGACGCCGCACGGGTCGAGGCCGGGCGCATGATCTACCGCGAGGGCAGGCTGACGTCGGGCGAGCCGTTGCGGGGTCGGCGCCCCGCCGGCAACGAGGTGGTCGGCCGGGACGCCGCCTGCGTGCTCTGCCACCAGCGCAGCGGCCTGGGTCTGGCCGAAGGCGCCATTCCCATGCCACCCGTTTCCGGCCCTTCGCTGTTCGCCAGCCCGATGCTGCCCGGGCATGTGGCGCGCCGCGCGCCGGGCATGGAGTTCCGCGACTACCCGTTCCGCACCCGCCCGCCCTATGACGACGCCACCCTGGCGCGGGCACTGCGGGCGGGCGTGAACCCGGACGGCTATTCCTTCCAGTACCTGATGCCCCGCTACGAGTTGTCCGATGCGGACATGGAGGCGCTGATCGCCTACCTGCGCACGCTCTCGGCGCAGCCGTCGCCCGGTGTGGACGCGAGCGTGGCGCATTTCGCGACGGTGGTGGCCCCCGGGGTGGACCCGGCGCGGCGCGAGGCTTACCTGGGCGTGCTGCGTGCCTGCTTCCGGGAGCGTTACCCGGAGCCGGAGCAGGACAGCTTCGGCCTGGCGCAGAAGGGCCAGCGCCAGGTGTGGCGGCTGCACGTGTGGGACCTGGATGGCGCGCCGGACACCTGGGAACGACAGCTCGCGTCGCATT
>DASTHR010000102.1:0-2679 GCA_035718105.1 Burkholderiales bacterium | reverse complement strand
AGTCACGGAACTTGTCCAGCATGACCGTCCTCACCGCGCCCCGGCGAGCCCCGCGGCCACCGCCGCCAGCCCGTGAGTGACCCGCGCCAGGCGCCCGTGATCCACCCGCCCCGGCGTGTCGCCGGGCAAGTGGTACCAGGGATAACGGTACAAGGCAGTGTCGGTCACCATCACGGCATCAAAGCCTTCCTGCCAGAACGACCAGTGGTCGGACCACCCCACGCCCGGTATCGCCCCCGGCAGCCCCCCGCCCTCCGACGGAAAGGCCGCCGCCGCCCGGAACAGTTCCACGCAGCGGCGAACCAGCTTCGCCGAGCCCAGGTTTCCGACGAATCCCACGAAGTTGCCGGCCGCGGGATACATCAGTCCCAGGGGAAACGGATAGCGCTGGCTTCCCGGATCGTCCGAATAATAGCCCAGGGTCTCCAGCGAGAGCATGGCGCTCACCCGCTCGCCCCGCCGCCGCGCCTCGCGGGCATGGACCTGGCTTCCCATCTCGCCGGTCGCGAAGAATGGCGGCTCCTCGTTGGCAAACGCCACCAGGCGCAGGGTGCGCGCGGGTCGCGCGCCCTTCAGCAGCCGCGCCAGCTCGATCAGCGCCGCGACGCCGCTGGCATTGTCGTTGGCGCCGGGCGAGCCCCGCACCGAATCGTAGTGCGCTCCCAGCAACACGATCTCGCCAGCCCCTGCCGCGCCGGGGATTTCCACCAACAGGTTGCGCGCCTCCCCCGGCGGGCTGGACACCCGGTAGGACTCGCCGCGCACCTCGTAACCGAGGGCCGAGAACTCGCCCTCGATGTAGGCCGCGGCGGCCTCCAGCGCCTGGGGCCGCCACATGTTGCGCTCACCGATGTCCCCCGCCAGGGCCTGCACATGGCGGCGCAGGCGCTCTCCCGTCTCCCGCTGCGCGGCGGTGAGCGGCGGCAGCGCTCCGGCATGGGACTGCCCGGGCATGCGAATCAGGAAACTTCCTCCGAGCGCCAGCAGCGCCAGGGCCAACGGCCACCAAAGCGCCAACCCGCGCCAGCCCGACCTTCCCTCCGGCGGCAATGGCACCCGGCTCAGTCCGGCCGCGTCGCCTCCACCAGCCGCACCGGCGCCTGCTTCGGCTCGCCCAGTTCCACGCTCTCGATCTCGGCGAAGCGCTGGCTGATCTTCTGGCTGGTGATATGCACCTTCTCCGCGTCCTCGTGGGCCTGCCGGATGTGGTCGGCGAGCTTTCGCATGCGCTCGTCGAAGCGGCCGAACTCGCGCCCCAGCTTGGCGAGTTCTTCCTTGATGATATGCACCTGGCGCCGGGTTTCCACGTCCTTGATCACCGCCCGCGCCGTGTTGAGCACCGCCATCAGGGTGGTCGGGGAGACGATCCACACCCGCTTCTGCATCGCGTAATCCACCACCTCCGAATGGTAGGCGTGGATCTCCGCGAACACAGCCTCGGCCGGAACGAACATCACTGCGCCGTCGGAGGTCACGTTGGGGATGATGTACTTCTGCGCGATGTCGTCCACGTGCCGCCGCACGTCGGCCTTGAACTGGCGCCCCGCCGCCGCGCGCTCCGCCTCCGGCGCGCCGGCGTCCAGCATGCGGTGGTAATTCTCCAGGGGAAACTTGGAATCCACAGCAACCATGCCGGTGGGCTCCGGCAGCCGCAGCACGCAGTCGGCGCGTGCCCCGTTGGGGAGCGTGTACTGCATCGCCCATGCCTGGGGCGGCAGGATGTTGCGCACCAGGGCCTCCAGCTGCACCTCGCCGAAGGCGCCGCGGGAGCGCTTGTCCCCCAGCAGCTCCTGCAGCGTGACCACGTTGCTGGTGAGGCCGTCGAGCTTCTTCTGGGCCTCGTCGATGGCCGCCAGCCGGGCCATCACGCTGGTGAAGGTTTCGCTGGTGCGCCTGAAGCCCTCGTCCAGGCGCTCGGCAACGCGCCCGCTGATCTGGTCCAGTCGCCCCTCCACCGCCGCGCGCAGTTCCCCGGAGCTGCGCCCCAGGGCCTCGCCCAGGCGGTCCCCCTGGCGGGTGAGCCCGTCGTGCAGGTCCTTGAGCATGGCGCGGTGCTTCTCCTCCAGGGCCTGCGCCAGCTGCGCCGTCTGCTCGGAGGCGCGCCGCTCCAGGGCCGCAAGTCGCAGCGCCACCCAGATTGCGAAACCGCCCACCGCGGCAAGCAGGAGCAGGGAGATGAAGAGTTGTTCCGTCATGACATGTTTTCGCGGGAAGTATACATCCCACCGGGGCTCGTCACGTGAGCCTGCGCAGGGCGGCAATGGGCGGATAGTCGAGCACCCGGCGCGTTCCGAGCAGCCCCGCCGCCGCCACCCCCAGGGCGCCGGCGGCGATGCCCGCGGGCCAGATCCAGGGGTTGAAGGCGTAGGGCAGCTTCAGCACGAACTCGGCCAGTACCCAGCCCAGGGCGCTCGCCCCGCCGGCGGCGAACAGCCCGGCCATGGCCCCCAGGGCCAGGAACTCCGCCGCCTGAGCCGCCAGCAGCTGGCGCCGGCGTCCCCCGAGGGTGCGCAGGATGGCGGCCTCCCGCAGCCGCTCGTCCTGGGAGGAGACGATGGCGGCGTAGAGCACCACCACCCCCGCCGCGAGGGTGAACAGGAACACGAACTCCACCGCCCGGGTCACCTGGTCCATGGTGCGCTGGACCTGCTCCATGATCGCCGTCACGTCCACCACCAG
>DASTHR010000101.1:0-7485 GCA_035718105.1 Burkholderiales bacterium | reverse complement strand
GATGCGGGGCACCGCGTTGGCGGTCACCGCGTCCCCCAGTTCCCGGCTGGTGGCCCCCACCTGCTCCGTCGCCCGGGCAAAGCGCTCGATGGCGCCGTCGTCGGCACCGAGCTTCGCCATCACCGCCTCGGCGCGCTTGAGCGTCTGGCTTGCATCCGCCACCACGCCCGGCAGGGCCTTGGCGGTGACCTGCAGGTCGGACATCAGGCCGTCCATGCGCTGGGTGGTGGAGTTGAGGTTCGCCAGCAGCTGCGTCAGGCGCTCCTGGTTCTCCGGGCTGAGGATGGCATTAACGCGGTTCGCGGTGTCGTTCACGCTGGCAAGCAGCGTGCGCCCCGCGCTGGTGAGCTGTTCCAGGTTGGACTGGCGCATCGGGATGCGGGCCGGATTCAGGGCGCTGGTGACCAGTTCCTCCTTGGAGCTGCCGTCGTCCTCGAGCTGCACGTGGGCGATCCCGGTCACCCCCTGGAAGCCGAGCTGGGCGTAGCTGGACCCGGTGAGCACCACGCCCTCGTCCACCAGCACCCGCACCAGGATTTCGCGCTGGTTCTCCGGATTGAGGCGCATGCTCTCCACCCGGCCCACCTCCACCCCGCGGTAGCGCACGGCAGCCCGGGGATTGAGCCCGGTCACCGGGAAGGGCGACACCAGCTCGTACAGCTCCCGCGCCACGGCGCCGCCGGTGAGCCACTTCGCGGTGATGAACACGCCGGCCACCAGCAGCAGGGTGAATACTCCGGCGGCGATGGCGTAGGCGCGGTTTTCCATCTTCTGTCCGGTAAGGGTCGTGGTTCGGTCGGCGCGGCCGTTGTCGCTGTGGCGCTAGGATACCTGCAAATTCGGCGACACGTCTGCCAGCAGCCGCCGCCCCCGGGCGCCGCTCAGCATCTCCGCCACCACGGGATGATCCGAGCGGGCAACCTCCGCCAGGCTCCCCACCGCCACCACCCGGTGCTCGGCCAGCACCGCCACCCGGTCGGAAAGCGCCGCCACCGTATCGAGGTCGTGGGTGACCATCACCACGGTCAGCCGCAGCTCCTGGCGCAGCGTGGCGATCAGCGCCACGAAATTCTCGCTGCGCGCCGGGTCCAGCCCGGCGGTGGGCTCGTCGAGGAACAGCAGCTCCGGGTCCAGGGCCAGGGCGCGGGCCAGAGCCACCCGCTTCACCATGCCCCCGGAGAGCTCCGCCGGCAGCTTGGTGGCGTGGCGCGCCTCGATGCCCACCATCTCCAGCTTGAGCATCACGATGTCGCGGATCAGGTCCTCGGGCAGCAGCCTCAGCTCGCGCAGCGGCAGGGCCACGTTCTGGTAGACCGGGAGGGCCGAGAACAGCGCCCCGGCCTGGAACAGCATGCCCCAGCGGTTGCGCAGCCGCGCCAGCTCCCGCGGATCGCCGCGGTGCACGTCGCAGCCGAGCACCGTCACCGTGCCCCGGGACGGCCGGTCGAGCCCCAGCATCTGCCGCAGCAGGGTGGTCTTGCCGCTGCCCGAGCCCCCGACGATGGACAGCACCTCGTCGCGCCGCACCTCCAGGTCCACCCCCGCCAGCACCACCGCGCGGCCGAAGCGCACGTGCAGGTCCCGCACCACGACCACGGAATCGCTCACCGGAACCCCACGTGGGAGAACGCCACCGCGAAGATGGCGTCCACCAGGATCACCAGGGTGATGGAGGTCACCACCGAGCTGGTGGTGCCGCGGCCCAGGCTCTCGGTGTTGGGCTGCACCCGCAGTCCGAAGTGGCAGGCCACCAGGGCGATCAGGGCGCCGAACGCCAGCCCCTTGGTGAGGCCCAGCCAGAGGTTGGACACCGGCACCACGTCGGGCAGGCGGCGCAGGAAGTCCTGCAGCCCGACGTCGAGCTGGATGTCCGCCGCCACGATGCCCCCCGCCAGCGCCATGGCATTGGTCCACAGCACCAGCAGCGGCAGGGAAACCGACAGCGCGATGACCCGCGGCAGCACCAGGCGCAGGGTCTCGGGGATGCCCAGCACCGCCATGGCGTCCAGCTCCTGGGTGACGCGCATCACCCCGATCTGGGCGGTCATCGCGGAGCCGGAGCGGCCCGCCACCAGCACCGCCGCCAGCATCGGCCCCAGCTCCCGGATCACGCCGAAACCCAGGATGTCCACGATGAAGATGTCCCCCCCGAGGGTCTTGAGCTGACGCGCGGTGAGATAGGAAAGCGTGATGCCGATCAGGAAGCCCACCAGGGCGGTGATGCCCAGGGCCTGGGCGCCGGTGCGGTAGACTCCGGCGGATACCTCCCGCCAGGGCCAGAGCCGGGGCCGCAAGGCGAGACGCGAGGCGTCCAGCACCGTGCGCCCCAGCAGTTGCACGAAGCCGGCCAAGTGGTCGGCCAGCTGCAGCGCCCGGCGGCCCAGCCCGGCCAGCATGGCCATGAAATCCGCCCGCAGGCGCCGCGCCGGCGGATGCTCGGCCCGGGCCAGGTGGATGAAGAACGCCTCGTGCTCGCGGCGCAGGGCGAGGCCCGCGGGCCGGCGCCTGCCCCAGGCCCGCCACAGCAGCACCGCGCCGGCGTCGTCCAGGCGGTCAATCCGCGTGAGGTCCCAGGCGGCGTCGGGCTCGGCCTGCAGCCGGTTCAGGCGCGCGGAGACGTCGGCCAGGCGGCGGGCAAGGGAATGCAGGTTCCAGGTGCCCGAGAGGACGACCCGAACGCCGCCGTCCCCGTCCTCGCGGCGGATGCCCGGCTCGGCGGGAGGGGTCTCGGCGGTATCGGCCATGACCGGGATGCTAGTCAGCGGGGAGTCCCCCGTCTAGTGCGCGCGGTCCCAGTTGGGCCCGGCCCCCAGTTCCACCAGCAGGGGCACCTCCAGCCGGGCGACGCCGCCCATCAGCGCCGGCAGCGTTTCCTTCACCGGTTCAAGCTCGGCTTCCGGCACCTCCAGCACCAGTTCGTCGTGGACCTGCATCAGCAGTCGGCTCTTCAGCCCCTCCCGGGCCAGCCAGCGGTGGGTCGCGATCATCGCCAGCTTCACCAGGTCCGCGGCGGTCCCCTGCATGGGCGCGTTGATGGCGGCGCGCTCCGCCCCCTGGCGCCGCCCCTGGTTGGTGCTGGTGATCTCCGGCAACCAGAGCCGGCGCCCGAACACCGTTTCCACGTAGCCCAGCTCCCGCGCCTGCGAACGGGTCCGGTTCATGTACGCCGCCACGCCGGGATAGCGGGCGAAATAGCGATCCATGTAGGCCCGGGCCGCCGTGCGCTCCACGCCGAGCTGCGCGGCGAGGCCGAACTCCGACATGCCGTAGATCAGACCGAAGTTGATCACCTTGGCGTAGCGGCGCTGCTCGGCGCTGACGGCGGCCGGCTCCACTCCGAACACCTCGGCCGCGGTGGCGCGGTGCACGTCCTGGCCCGCCGCGAAGGCCCGCAGCAGCCCCTCGTCGCCGGACAGATGCGCCATGATCCGCAGCTCGATCTGGGAATAGTCCGCGGACACGATGCACCAGCCGGGAGGCGCGATGAAGGCCTCGCGGATGCGCCGCCCCTCGGCGGTGCGCACCGGGATGTTCTGCAGGTTGGGATCGCTGCTGGCCAGTCGCCCGGTGACCGCCACCGCCTGGGCGTAATTGGTGTGCACCCGGCCGCTGTCCCGGTCCACCATGCGCGGCAACTTGTCGGTGTAGGTGGACTTGAGCTTGGCCAGGCCCCGGTACTCCAGCAGCAGCTTTGGCAGTGGATGGTCCAGGGCGAGCTGCTGCAGCACGTCCTCGTCCACCGAAGGGGCTCCGCCGGGTGTTTTCTTGACCGGCTTGATGCCCTGCCGGACGAACAGGATCTCCTGGATCTGCTTCGGCGAATTGAGGTTGAAGGGCTGCCCCGCCAGTTGCTGGGCCTGGTTCTCCAGCGCCACCAGCTTCTCCCCGAGTTCCCGGCTCTGGGCCTCGAGCGCCGGAATGTCCAGCAGCACCCCGTGGCGCTCCATGTCCCGCAGCACCGGAAGCAGCGGCATCTCGATGTCGCGATAAACCCCCAGCAGCTTCGGGTCCGCCTCCACCCGGGGCCACAGCGCCTGGTGCAACCGCAGCGTCACGTCGGCATCCTCGGCGGCGTACTCCGTGGCCCGCGCCACCTCCACCTGCTCGAACGCGATGCGCGACGCGCCCTTGCCCGTCACCTCGTCGTAGCTGATGGTCCTCACCCCCAGGTGGCGCTCGGCGAGCGCGTCCATGTCGTGGGAGCGGTGGCTCTCCAGCACGTAGGACTGCAGCAGGGTGTCATGGGCGATGCCGGCGAGGGCGATGCCGTGGTTGGCCAGCACATGGGCGTCGAACTTCAGGTTCTGACCGACCTTGGGCCGGGAGGCATCCTCCAGCCAGGGCTTGAGCCGCGCCAGCGTGGCCGCGAGATCGAGCTGATCCGGCGCCCCCTGATAGCGGTGCCCCAGCGGCAGGTAGGCCGCCTCGTGGGGTGCCACGCTGAGAGAGAGTCCCACCAGCCGCGCCTGCATCGGGTCCAGGCCGGTGGTCTCGGTGTCCAGGGCTGTGATCTCCGCCGACCCGACCTTTTCCATCCAGCGGGAGAGTTGGGCTTCGCTCAGGATCGCCTCGTAGTGGCGTGACGGGTGATGGGCAATGGGCGATGGGTCCCCGGCCGGTTCGCTTCCGACCTCCGACGTCCGGCTTCCGGCGTCCGGCTCGCCGCCCTCCAGTTCCTTCAGCCAGGTCCTGAACGCCAGGCGCTCGAAAAGCTCCTTCAGCTTCGCGGTGTCCTGGGGCCGCGGGACGAGCTGCGTGACGGCGGTGTCGAGTTCGACGTCGCGCTTCACCGCCAGCAGCTCCCGCGCCTTCGGCAGCCAGTCCAGGGCGCGGCGCAGGTTCTCCCCCGCCACCCCGGTGATTTCTCCCGCGCGCGCCATCACCCCATCGAGGGAACCATACTGGGTGAGCCACTTCACCGCGGTCTTGGGCCCTACCTTATCCACACCCGGAACGTTGTCCACGGCGTCACCGATCAGGGTCAGATAATCTAGGATGAGCGACGGCGGCACGCCGAACTTGGCCAGCACGCCGGCCTCGTCCAGGACCTCGTTGGTCATGGTGTTCACCAGGGTGACGCGGGGACTGACCAGTTGCGCCAGGTCCTTGTCCCCCGTGGACACGATGGTGCGCGCGCCGCGCGACTCGGCCCGGGTCGCCAGGGTGGCGATGACGTCGTCCGCCTCAACGCCCTCCACCGCAAGCAGCGGCCAGCCCATTGCCTCGATGCAATCCCGCAGCGGCTCGATCTGCGTGGCCAGGTCCTCCGGCATGGGCGGGCGGTGCGCCTTGTACTCCGGAAACAGCTGGTCGCGGAAGGTCTTGCCTTTTGCGTCGAAAATGCAGGCGATATAATCCGCCGCGTAGTCCTTGCGCAGGCGCCTGAGCATGCCGATCACACCGTAGATCGCGCCGGTGGGCTGGTGGTCGCGGCTGCGCAGGTCGGGAAGTGCATGAAACGCGCGGTAGAGGTAGGAAGACCCGTCCACCAGCAGCAGCGTGCCGGCTGCTTCCGGATCCGGGTTCATGCGGCAGTCCTGAGGAAAGGTCGCACCATGAGCTTCGAGAACAAGATCGCACTCAACAACGCGTTCCTCAATCAGGGTTCATGGAGGGCGCGGGAATCCTGGCGGGTGCTGGGGATTATCTCAGAATTCGTCGAGGGCACGGAACGGCTCACCGGAATCGGCCCCGCCGTGAGCGTATTCGGCAGTGCGCGGCTCGCGGTGGACCATCCTTACTACTCCCTGGCGGAGCGCATCGCCCGCCAGCTGTCGGACGCGGGATTCAGCGTCATCTCCGGCGGCGGTCCCGGCCTGATGGAGGCAGCGAACAAGGGAGCCTTCCAGGGCAAGTCGCCCGCCATCGGCCTCAACATCCAGCTGCCCAACGAGCAGCACGCCAATCGCTACCAGGACATCAGCCAGACGTTCCGCCACTTCTTCGCCCGCAAGTACATGTTCGTGAAATTCGCCAGCGCCTATGTCGTGCTCCCGGGCGGATTCGGCACCCTGGACGAGCTGATGGAGGCGCTGACGCTGGTGCAGACGGGCAAGACCCGGAAGATGCCCATCATCCTGGTGCATTCGCCCTTCTGGCGCGGCCTGCTGGAGTGGTTCCGCCACACCCTGATCGCCGAACACATGATTGACGAAGCGGACCTCGGACTGATCCGGGTGATCGACGAGCCGGCAGAGGTGGTGGAGGCGATATTCAAGCACTACGAGGGTCGCGGCATCGCGCCCTCCGCAGCGGAACGCGAGCTGCAGCTCAATCTCTGAGTCAGCAGCGGCGGCACGCCCTGTGCCATAATGGAATCATCATGACACAGAACAAGAAATCCATTGCGCGGCGGTCGGCAATCTGCGCCCTGGTCCTTCTGGGGGGCACGGCCCTGGCGCAGAACCAGCCTCCGTCAAAGCTGGAGCCGCTGCCGGAGCCACCGCCGCCGCCGCCGGGATACGAACCTGACCCCTCCCTGGAACCCCAGGTCACCATCGTCAAGCGCGGCGAAGACGTGGTGGAGGAATACCGCATCAACGGCCGGCTCTACATGATGAAAGTCACGCCCAAGGCCGGCAGGCCCTACTACCTGATCGACCAGAAGGGAAACGGATCCTTCCTGCGCAGCGACACCCTGGATACGGGGCTCCAGCCCCCGATGTGGGTGATCCTCGAGTTCTGAATGCGGTGAGCGGTGAATCGTGAATGGTGAGCCGCAGGTGCCGAGGCCTGCGTTTCCCATTTCCTGTTCCCCATTCCCGATTCACCCCTGATGTCCGTCTACACGCCCCTCGCCCCGGAGGAAATCGTTCCCTGGCTGGGCCGCTACCCGGTGGGGGCGCTGCGCTCCCTCGCCGGCATCGCAGAGGGCATCGAAAACACCAATTACCGGGTGGAAACGGAGGCCGGCACTTATGTGCTGACCCTGTTCGAGCGGCTACCGGCGGCCGAACTCCCCTTTTACCTGGAACTCATGGCCCGGCTCGCGGAGCGCGGATTCCCTGCTCCGCGTCCCCTGGCCGACACGGACGGCCGCGCCCTCGGTGAACTGAAGGGCCGGCCCGCCTGCCTGGTCACCTTCTTGCCCGGGCGGCCGATTTTGGTGCCCGCCGCGGGCGCCTGCGCGCAGGTGGGAGGCACCCTGGCGGACCTGCACCTCGCGGCGGCGGACATGCCCCGGGCTCCCGAAAATCCCCGGGGCCGTAGCTGGTGGAAGGACGCGGCCGCCCGGGTGGCTCCCCGCCTCGGGCCGGAGGACGCCGCGTTGCTGGAGGAAGAGCTGCGCTTCCAGTCGCTGTACCGGTTTCCCGACCTGCCGCGGGGCGTGATCCACGCCGATTTGTTCCGCGACAACGTGCTGTGGAGCGGCGGGCGGGTGAGCGGGGTGATCGATTTCTACTTCGCCTGCCGCGACACCCTGCTCCTGGATCTGGCCATCGCCGCGAACGACTGGTGCACCGGCCCCGACGGCAGTCTGGACGC
>DASTHR010000100.1:0-2867 GCA_035718105.1 Burkholderiales bacterium | reverse complement strand
CCCAGCACCCGGTCAATATACGACTGCGGCGCAAGCAGTTGCTCGGCAGCCGCGGCGGCGTAACCGCGCACCGGCGACGCCAGCACCGACAGTGCCACGCCGCCCGCGAGCAGCAGCGCCACCGGCGCCACGGCGGCGACGCTGGCCCGGGTTCCGACGGCCGGACCCGATCCCGTATTCCAGAACAGCCGGCTGCCGGCGCGCGCCAGGGCCACCAGCACCAGCAGGCCCGCCCCCAGCACCACGGCGAACACCAGCGGCGCCCGGGCGTCGCCCAGCGCCCCCTGAAGCAGCATGAACTTGCCGAGGAATCCCGACAGGGGCGGCAGGCCGGCCAGGGCCACCGCCGCGGCGAAATACAGGGCGCCCAGCAGCGCCGGCTGGGCCAGCGGCGCGCCGCCCTGCAGCCGGTCCTCCAGCGTCCCGCGGCTCCCGCGCACCAGCTCGGCGATCAGGAACAGCGCCCCGCCCGCCAGGGTGCTGTGGATGGCGTAGTAGAGGGCCGCGGTCAGGCCGCCGGCGGAGAACAGCCCCACCGCCGCCAGGAGGGTGCCCGCCGAGCCCACCACCAGCCAGGCGGCCAGGGTGCGAAGCCGCGCCGCGGCCAGGGCCCCCAGGGCGGCGGCCAGCAGGGTGATCAGGGCCAGGGGCAGCAACACCGGCGCCGCCAGGTTGGCGGCCGCGCCCGCGCCGGCCCCGAACAGCAGCGTGAACACCCGGACGATGGCGTACACGCCCACCTTGGTCATGATGGCGAACAGCGCGGCCACCGGCGCCGGCGCGCAGGCGTAGGTGGAAGGCAACCAGAAGTAGAGGGGCAGCAGGGCCGCCTTGAGCCCGAACACCGCGAGCAGCAGCAGGCCGGCGGCCCGCGCCAGGGCGGCGTCGGCCTCGGGCAGGCCCCGGATGGCGACCGCGAGGTCCGCCATGTTGAGGGTGCCGGCCACGCCGTAGAGCAGGCCGATGGCGATCAGGAACACCGAGGAGCCGGCGAGGTTGAGGATCACGTAATGCAGACCCGCGGCGACCCGCCGCGCCGAGGGCGCATGCAGCAGCAGCCCGTAGGAGGCGATCAGCAGCACCTCGAAGAACACGAACAGGTTGAACAGGTCGGCGGTGGCGAAGGCCCCGTTCAGCCCCATGAGCTGGAGCTGGAACAGGGGGTGAAAATGGGTGGCCCGCGCCCAGGAACCCGACAAGGCAAAGCCCAGGGCGCACAGGGCCAGCACCGCGGCGAGGGTGATCATCAGCGCGCCGAGCCGGTCCACCGCCAGGGCGATGCCGACGGAGGCCGGCCAGTTGCCCACCAGGTACACCGCCACCTCCCCCGCCGCCGCGCCCGAGAGCAGCTTCAGCGCCACCGCCAGCAGCGCCAGGGTGGCCATGAGGTTCATGGCGCCGCTCCAGCGCGGGGCGGCGCGCTCCGTGAACAGCAGCAGCACGGCCGCGACCAGCGGCAGCACCACCGGCGCCACGACCCAGTGGTTCATTGCTCCCCCTCGCGGCTGTCCACGTGGTCGGTGGCGTGCTCCAGGTGGCCGCGCAGGGCCAGCACCAGCACCAGCGCGGTCATGGCGAAGCCGATGACGATGGCGGTGAGCACCAGGGCCTGGGGCAGCGGATCGGCGTAATTCCTCAGGGCGGGCTCGACGCCGGCGCGCAGGATGGGCGCGCGGTCCACCGCCACGCGCCCCATGGCGAACAGGAACAGGTTGACGCCGTAGGAGATCAGGGTCAGCCCCAGCACCACGTCAAAGCTGCGGGGCCGCAGCAGCAGGAACACGCCGCTGCCCACCAGAATGCCAATGCCCCCTGCCAGCAGCAGCTCCATCAGTCTTCCCTGTTTGCGGGTGCCGCAGGCGTGAGGCGGCCGATGGAGGACAGCGCCAGCATGGTGGAGCCGGCCACGGCCAGGAACACGCCCAGGTCGAAGAACATGGCGCTGGCGATGGGCACCTCCCCCACCAGCGGCAGCACCGGGTGCAGGAAGGTGCTGGTCAGGAAGGGATAAGCCAGCGCCCAGCTGCCGATGCCAGTGCCCGCCGCGAGCAGCAGGCCGGCCCCGATCCAGCGCCGGTAATCGGCCTGCAGCCGCGCTTCCACCCAATGGGTGCCGCTCGCGACGTACTGGAGGAGCAGCGAGATCGCCAGCACCAGCCCTGCGATGAACCCCCCGCCCGGAAGGTTGTGGCCGCGCAGGAACAGGTAGGCCGCCACCATGAGGGCGAGAGGCAGCAGCATGCGCGAGAGCAGCCGCAGCAGCAGCGGGTGCTTGTCGGGCGCCGGGGCCATGTCCTCGAGTACCCAGCCCGGCACCCGGAATCCCCGCAGCAGGGCGAATATGGTGAGCGCCGCGACCGATAGCACGGTGATCTCCCCCAGGGTGTCGAAGCCCCGGAAGTCCACCAGGATGACGTTCACCACGTTGGTGCCGCCGCCCTCCGGGAGCGCTTTCTCCAGGAAGTAGCCCGATACGGTTTGCGCTGGGCGCGTGAGCACGGCCAGCGCCAGGGCCGCGGTCCCGAGTCCGGCGGCGCCCGCCACCACCACGTCGCGCAGCAGCCGCCCCCGGCCGTGCTCGACCGGCGATTGCTGCGGCAGGTAATGCAGGGCCAGCATCAGCAGGATGACGCTCACCACCTCCACCAGCAACTGGGTGAGCATCAGGTCGGGGGCCGACAGGTGCTCGAAGCCGAGGCTGACCACCAGCCCGACGGCGCCCACCAGCACCAGCGCCACGTCCCGGCGGCGCCAGGCGACGGCGGTGCCGATGGCGCAGAGCGCGCCAACGCCCCAGATCGCGGTTTCCATGACCCCCGCCGGCGACAGCGCCACCGACGCGGAACCGCTCCCGCCGCGCAGCATCG
>DASTHR010000099.1:0-5023 GCA_035718105.1 Burkholderiales bacterium | reverse complement strand
GACCATCCAGCGCGCGAAATCGCGCTTGCGGCTTTCGTTTTCCGCTTCGAACCCCATGCTGGTCCACACGTCGGTCGTGACGAGGTCCGCCCCGCGGCACGCGTCCATCGGGTCGGCGAACGACACCACCCGCGAGCGGCCGGGAATCCCTTCGCGTTCGGCCGCGAGCTCGTAACCGGGAGGCGTGGACACGTGCACGCTGAAATCGAGGATCGCCGCAGCCTGCAGCCAGGTGTTGCAGACATTGTTCGAGTCGCCGATCCACGCGACGGTGCGACCGCGTATCGGGCCGCGTTGCTCGACGAAGGTGAAGATGTCGGCCAGGATCTGGCAGGGGTGGTATTCGTTGGTCAGGCCGTTCACCACCGGCACGCGGGAGTGGCGCGCGAAGCGCTCGATGATCTCCTGCTCGAAGGTGCGGATCATCACGATGTCCACCATGCGCGAGATCACCTGGGCGGCATCCTCCACCGGCTCCCCGCGCCCGAGCTGGGTGTCCCGGGTGTTGAGGTAGATGGCCGCCCCCCCGAGCTGGTGCATGCCCGCCTCGAAGGAGAGCCGGGTGCGGGTGGACTGCTTCTCGAAGATCATCGCCAGGGTACGGTCCTCGAGGGGCCAGTAGCGCTCGTAGCGCTTGAAGCGGGACTTGATCCAGGCGGTGCGCCGGAACAGGTGCTCCAGCTCCTCGCGGGACAGGTCCTTGAACTGCAGGAAGTGCCGCACGCTCACTGCGCGTGCTCCCCGGCAGGCCTGGAAACGAACTCCGTGACAAGCTCCGAGACCATGTCCACTATTCTCTGCGCTTCCTCGCGCCTGATCACCAGCGGCGGCAGCAGCCGGATCACGTTCTCGTGGGTGACGTTGATCAGCAGCCCGCGCTCCAGGGCCTGCTTCACGAGTTCGCCGCAGGGGCGAGCGAGCTCGATGCCGATCATCAGCCCCTGGCCCCGAACTTCGGTCACCCCCGTCAGCATGCCCAGCCGGGCGCGGAAGCCGGAGAGGATCAGCTCCCCCACCTCCGCGGCGTTCCAGAGCAGGCCTTCCTCCTCGATGATGTCCAGGGTGGTCATGGCAGCGGTGCAGGCGAAGGCCTGGCCGCCGAAGGTGGAGCCGTGCTTGCCGGGCTCGAACACCGACGCCGCGGCGCCCCGCGCCAGGCAGGCGCCAATGGGGATCCCGCTTCCCAGCCCCTTGGCCAGCGTCATCACGTCGGGCTGGATGGCGGAATTCTGGAACGCGAACCACTTGCCGGTGCGGCCGATGCCGCACTGGACCTCGTCCAGCATCATCAGCCATCCGTGCCGGTCGCACAGGGCGCGGATGCCCGCGAGATAGCCGGCCTGGGGCACCTGCACGCCGCCCTCGCCCTGGAACGGCTCCACCAGCACCGCGACCACGTTGGGGTTGTGGACACCCACCTGGGCGATGGCCTCCAGGTCGTTGTAGGGCACGCGCGCGAAGCCCGTGACCAGGGGCTCGAAACCCGCCTGCACCTTGCGGCTGCCGGTGGCGGTCAGGGTGGCCAGGGTGCGGCCGTGGAAGGCCCGCTCCATGACGATGATGGTGGGCAGTTCGACGCGCTTCTTGTGGCCGTGGAGCCGGGCCAGTTTGATCGCCGCCTCGTTGGCTTCCGCGCCCGAGTTGCAGAAGAACACGTTGTCCATGCCAGAGAGCCGGGCCAGCTGGTCGGCCAGCTGCTCCTGCTTCGGCACCCGGTACAGGTTGGAGGTGTGGATCAGGGTCGCCGCCTGCTCGGCGAGCGCCTTCGCCAGCCGCGGATGGCAGTGGCCGACGCCGGCCACCGCGATGCCCGACAGGGCATCCAGGTAGCGCCTGCCCTGCTCGTCCCAGAGCCAGCAGCCCTCTCCCCGCACGAAGGCGACGGGGAGCCGGGCATAGGTGTTCATCACGTGGGTCATGGTCAAAAACAGACACGGCGGCCGGGGCCGCCGTGTGCCTTGGTTGAGGTTGTCAGGACGATATTTTGGTCCGAATGCCCGGTGCGGCGCAACCGGGCGCTACGGGCTAGGTTGCGGCGCCTCGGCGCCGCGCAAGCCGGGTGACCTGGTCCGTGGACTCCTCGCGGGTGAAGCCCAGCCTGGGCAGTTCGGCCTCCTCGGAGTGGGTCAGCACCCGCACGCAGGGCAGGTAGCCGTCATAGACGATGCCGTGGACCTCCATGCGCTTCTGGCTGCGCAGCAGGCCCACCACGTACTGGATGATCTCCTCCGTGATCACCTGCCCTGGCACCAGCACCGGGATGCCCGGGGGATAGGGCACGATCTGGTCCGCCGCCACCCGGCCCACCAGCGCCCGGTTCACGCTGTCGCGCTCGTCCAGCAGCGGCGTCAGCTCGCCGCCGCAGTAGAAGGCGTCCCGCGGCAGGTAGCGCAGCTCGGTGAAGCGGGGCACGTCCGGGGTCTGGTACAGCCGGCGCGGGGCGCGGCCCTCCCGGGCGATGCGCATCAAGGCGTCGTACAGGCGCGAGACCTTGCTGCGGGTGGTGCCGATGGTGAGCAGCAGGGTCATGGTGTTGAACGTGGATTTCTCCACCTGGATGTTGTAGCGCTCGAACAGCTCGCGCTGCAGCTCCTCCACCGTGTAGCCGCAGGCGGAGATGTCCACCGTGACCTTGGTGGGATCGAGCTGCACGCCGTCGCCCTTCACCTCCTCGGGCAGCAGGTCCGCCAGCTCCAGCACCCGGAACACGCCGGTGGAATTGATCTGGGCCCGCAGCTCCGTGGCCAGCTCCAGGGTGCGGGTGAGCAGCTTGTAGCCCTCCATCACCGCCTGCTCGCGCGCCACGTCCATGCTGGCGATCATGGCGTACTGCGGGCTGGTGGAGGTATGCATGTTGAAGTTCTGGCGGAAGATGTGCTCCCGGAACTGCGGGTCGTTCACGTGGATCATGCTCGCCTGGGACAGCGCGGAGAGCACCTTGTGGGTGCTCTGGGTGGCGTAGTCCGCGCCCGCTTCCAGTGCCGTGGGCCGGAACGCCGGGTGGAAGCGGGCGTGGCCGTACCAGGCCTCGTCGATCACCACCTTGATGCCCCGGGCGTGGGCGGCGTCGATGACGGGCTTCAGGTCGTAGCGCAGGCCGTCGTAGGTGCAGGAGGTGAGCACCAGGGCCTGGGCGTCCGGGTGCGCCTCGATCGCCTCGAACAGGGTCTTCTTCGGCACCGGCCCGAACACCCCGTACTTGCGGTTCACCGAGGAGTCCAGGTAGATGGGATGGGCGCCGGAGAGCACCACCCCGTGGTGCACCGACTTGTGGCAGTTGCGGTCCAGCAGCAGCTTCTCGCCGGGGGCGATCAGGGTCTGCAGGATCACCTTGTTGGCGGTGGAGGTGCCGTTGGTGGCGAAGAAGGTGCGCCGGGCGCCGAAGGCCTTGGCCGCCAGGTTCTGGGCCTCGGCGATGACCCCCGTGGGCTCCATCAGGGAGTCCAGCATCGGCACCGACACCGAGAGGTCGGCCTTGAACAGGTGGTCGCCGATGAACTCGTAGAACTCGTTGGCCCAGGGGCTGCCGCGCAGCGACTCCCCGGAGGAGTGCCCCGGCGTGTGCCAGGGATCCTTGGCCATCAGCACGTAGTCCTTGAGCTGGTCGAAGAAGGGGGTGCGCGACTTCTCCTGGATTTGGGCGTTGAGGATGCGGTACCAGCCCCGGTAGTCCCGCTCCTCCCGGTAGAAGTAGCCGTCCACCGCCTCGGTGAACAGCGCGTCCACCACCTCGTCCTCCTGGTCGCGGGCGATCAGGATGTAGATGTCCAGCTGGGGGCGGAAGCGGGTGATCCGCTGCACCAGCTTCAGCGCCGACATCTGCAGGCCCCGGGCGCCGTTGCCCTCGCCCTTCACGCTGTAGAGCTTGTCGTCCACCACCACCGCCTGCAGGTCGCCGTCCTCCTCGATGGTCTTGAGCGCCTCCTTCACGGTGGTGACGCCGTCGAAGGTGATGCCCAAGGGGTTGTCCAGGGCCTTGGCGGCGGCATTGAGGCCTTTGAGCAGGTCGCGCAGGACCAGCTTTTCGTCGTTGATGACCAGTATCCGGCTGACGGGCTTCTTCATGGGGCCCTTGGGTGGGCGGGAAAAAAGCGCCTTTATGCGCCTAATCCGGCGCCAACGCAAGGGTCCGCCGCGCCGGGATATTCCGTCCCCGCCGGCGGTCAAATCCGGGCCGGCCGGTGTATGCTTCCGGCCATGGAAAGCTTGATGCGCATCAGATTATTTCTCGCCGCCTGCCTGCTCTGGGCGGCCCTGCTGCCCGCGGCGGCCGCGCCGGCGCCGGTGCTGGTGTTGTCCGTGAGCGGCCCCATCGCGCCGGGTAGCGCCGATTTCGTCGTGCGGGGCATCCAGCGCGCCGCGAAGGAAGGCGCCCAACTGGTGGTGCTGCAGCTTGACACCCCGGGCGGGCTGGACTCTTCCATGCGCGTCATCATCAAGGAGATTCTGGCCTCCCCGGTGCCCGTGGCGACCTTCGTGGCGCCGGGCGGGGCCCGGGCCGCCAGCGCCGGCACCTACATCCTCTACGCCAGCCACATCGCCGCCATGGCCCCGGGCACCAACCTGGGGGCGGCGACTCCGGTGCAGATCGGCGGGCTCCCCAGCCCCACGGAGCCGCAGAAGCCCAAGCCGAAGCACGACGAGCAGCCCGCCGAGGGGCGCGCCGAGCAGGAGAGGGCAGCCGAGCCCGCGGGCGGGGCGGATGCCATGTCCAGGAAGATGGTGCACGACGCGGCGGCCTACATGCGCGGCCTGGCCCAGTTACGGGGGCGCAACGCCGACTGGGGGGAGCTCGCCGTGCGTGAGGCGGTGAGCCTGTCGGCGGCGGAAGCCCTCGAGAAGCGGGTCATAGACGTGGTCGCGGAGGACGTCCCGGCGCTGCTGAAGCGGCTCGACGGCCGCAGTCTCGCGCTGCACGGGGAGGAGCGGGTGCTGGACACCGCCGCGGCGCAGGTGGTGACGGTGGAGCCGGACTGGCGCACCCGGATCCTCGCGCTCGTCACCGACCCCAACGTGGCCTACG
>DASTHR010000098.1:0-10412 GCA_035718105.1 Burkholderiales bacterium | reverse complement strand
GCCTCCTCCTTCTTGAAGGCGCCGTTGCGCAGGTAGCACCACAGGATGGTGGCCATCCCCAGCTCGTGGGCACGGCTGAAGGCCTGGGAGACCTCCCAGATCTGGCGCCGCGACTCTGGAGAACCAAAGTAGATCGTGGCGCCCACGGCCACCGCGCCCATCTCGAACGCCTGCTCCACCGATGCGAACAGGCTCTGGTCGTAGGTGTTCGGGTAGGACAGGAACTCGTTGTGGTTGAACTTGAGGATAAACGGGATGCGATGGGCGTACCTGCGCGACACCGCTCCCAGCACGCCGAGGGTGGAGGCCACCGCGTTGCAGCCCCCCTCGATGGCGAGTCTCACGATGTTCTCCGGATCGAAGAACTGGGGGTTGGGCGCGAAGGAGGCGCCCGCCGAGTGCTCGATCCCCTGGTCCACCGGCAGGATGGAAAGATAACCGGTGCCGGCCAGACGGCCGGTGTTGAACAGCGTCTGCATGGCGCGCAGCACCTGCGGCCTGCGATCGGACTGCGCCACCACCCGGTCCACGTAGTCCGGTCCCGGCAGGTGCAGGTTCTGCTTCGGGATGCCTTTGCACACGTGGCCCAGTAGTTTGTCGGCGTCGGCGCCGAGCAGCGAGACGATGTCGGTCATGGTTCTCTCCTTTTATCCACACGGGTTGTCCGCGGCATATTATCGCCGCGGCGCGGGCCGGGCAAATCGCCGGCCGGGAACCGCGGCAGGATCCGGGCGTTGACACCCCAGCCCTGAGCAGCATGCCGCCCGCAGGCCCTGCGGCCGGTCCAAGTACTTGGTATATTCGGAAACTACCAATCCGGGAGGCCCCATGAACCCTGTTGCAAGCCTGCATCGTCGCCTGTTGAATCCGATCCGCATCGCCCTGCTCGGGATTGCTGTCGCGGCACTTGCGGGATGCTATTACCCCTATCCCGTCACCGCCTCGCCACCACCCTCCAAGTACGACCGGGTGTGGGAGGCCGCCTATGGCGCCGCCGCCGACGTGGGCGTGCAGATCCAAACCGCGGACCGCGCGAGCGGGGTCATCCGCGGCACCAAGGACGGGGTGATCGTCAACATCAATGTCCGCGCCCAGTCCGACGGCGGCGCGATGGCCGAGATCAAGGCCACCGGCCCCGCGCCCCACGACCGGGTCGTTTCCCAGCAACTCTCCCAGGCCTACGACCGCCGCATGGGGCGTTGATGCGGCGGCGCCGCGGCGCCCGCGCGGCTCGGCTATAATTTGCTTTCCTGGAATGAAAGGAGCTTTGCCATGAAATTGCACCGATTCCTCATCACCGGCATGCTGATGCTCGCCTTCGTGTCCGGCAGCGCGCTTGCCTCCGACAAGGCCGCCAAGCAGGCCGAAATCCGCAAGGTCGCGGCCGCCTCGCTGGAGAAGTTCTACAAGGCCAAACCCGAACTCAGGGAGCAGGTGGCCAAGGCGCCGGGCTATGCCGTGTTCACCACCTACGGCCTGAGCTTTCTGGTGGGCGGCGCGGGCGGCAAGGGCGTGGTCCACGACAACAAGACCAAAAAGGACACTTTCATGGCCATGGGCACCGCCAGTGCCGGCGCACAGATCGGCCTGGCGGAGAGCGAAACCCTGATCGTGTTCGAATCCGCCAAGTCCATGCAGTCCTTCGTGGACAAGGGCTGGCAGTTCGGCGGCGGCGGTTCCGCTCAGGCCGGAGCCAAGGGCAAGTCGGTCGGTGAAGCCGGAGGCGGCGGCCCGGGTGGCGCGTACTACACCCTCACCAAGAACGGGCTACAGGCCGGCGTTGCCGTCGAGGGTGCCAAGTTCTGGAAGGACAAGGAACTCAACTGACCACCACGCGCTCCGACCGGGGCGCGTTTCTCCGGGCCGGGGTGCCATCGGTAGCAGCATAAACCCCGGTCCAACACGTTGCCGCTCGACCTGGCAAATCCTGATTGAAGCTTAGACGCGCGGCGGTGGTTCTGGCGGTACTGGCCGCGGCAGCCATTGCGGCCGCGATCGCTGTCCGCCACTACCTGCACCCGGCGCAACTGACCGCGGCCCTGGCCGAGCGAATCAAGGCCTCGACCGGGCGCGAACTGGTCATTGCCGGCCCCATCGAGCTCAGGCTGTTCCCGCGTCCCGCCATCGTCGTGGAAGGCCTGCGCTTCGCCAATGCGCCCTGGGGGTCGCAGCCCTGGATGGCAACCATCGGGCGCGCGGAAGCCGAGTTCTCGTGGCGCACACTCGCCGGGAACGGGGTAGACGTCACCCGCCTGAGCATCGCCGACGTGGAGGTGTTGCTGGAGACGGATGCCTCCGGCAACGGCAACTGGTTGATGGGTCCCCTGGCCCCCGGACCTGCAGACCTTTCCTGGCTGACCACCTTCGACGCCGACGAGCTGCACCTGCAGCGCCTGCGCCTGGCGTGGCGCGATGGCGCCAGCGGGACCACCACCCCGGTGTCGCTCGAAGAGGCGCGAATCCAGGTGCCGGCGGCGCCCCGGCAGATCTCGCTCCGCAGCCGCGGCGAGTGGTCCGGAAACGGCTTCGAGGTCGAGGGGCGCGTCGGTGCCCTCGCCCTCCTGCTCGCAGCAAACCGCTACCCAGTTGAACTGGGCATCGCCACGGGCAGTTCCAGGCTCAAGGCCGCGGGAGAACTTGGCCGGCCGCTGCAGCTCACGGACCTGGGCTTCGACCTGCTCGCCGAAGGCGAGGACCTGGCCGATGTGGCGCGGTTGCTCCCGCAGTTTGGCCCTCTCGTCACCGCGCGCGCCCGGGAGGGATTCCAGCTCGCCCGCGTTCCCCATCGCGTGAGCGCGCGGCTAACCGGTTCGGCCAGCGCCGTCAGCCTCGCGGGCGTTGACCTCGTGGTCGGCGGCGCCGGAACCATGAAGATTCGCGCCGCCGGCCGCGTCGAACTGCGCGCGCCGGCAACCGGCCCGCTGGAGGTTTCCGACATGAACGTGGAACTCTCGGCGCGGGGTCCCGAGTTCAGCGGGCTCCTTGCGCTCGGGGGGGGCGCGTCCTTTCCGGCACTGGGTCCCTTCGCCCTGTCCGGCCGGGTGACGGGTTCCTGGGACGCTCCACGCCTGTCGGGAATCGACCTCCGGGTCGGGTCCCCGGAGCGGGTTGTTCTGACCGTTCGCGGGGAGGTGGCCCGGCCCCGGGAACCGGGCGGGGTAGACTTCCGGGTGAGCGCCCGGGCCGAGCACCACTGGAGAACCGGCGAGCAGGCCGGCGCACCACGCCTGCCACCGTTCGCGCTCAAGACACGCCTGCGGGACCGTCCCGGCGGCTACGCGCTGGACGAGCTGGAACTCGAAGTGGCGGGGGCCAGGGTGGACGCCAACCTGGTCGCCACACGGCGCGAGGAGCGCCTGCGCATCGCCGGCTCGGCAGCCTCCCCGCTGATCGACCTGACGCGGGTCGCCCCCGGGAACGAGCCGCCAGGCGCGCGCATCGGCGGCGAACCCAAGGGCCATCACGGCGCGCTCTCCGCGCTTACCCGGATTGCCGATATCGGGCTCGACCTGCAGGTCGGCCGCCTAGTGCTGCCCGACCGTTGCGAACTCGCCGCAATTGCCGGCCGCGTCGAACTCACGCGGGAAGGACTGGAGGTCCGCGCGGGCCGCCTGAGCGCGGGAGGCGCTCAGTTGCGCGTACAGGGCAGAATGTCCAACCCCGCCCAGGGCTCGGGCATCGACGCCGCGCTGGAGGTCCGCGGCGGCGAAGTGTCGGACATGTTTGCCTTCTGGGGCGTGCGGATTCCTTCGCTCGGCCCGTACCAGGGCAGCGCACGGGCCCTGGGTTCGCTGGATGTGCTGCGCCTCACGGCCATCGAGGCTCAGGCCGGCAGGCAGGGGCAGGCCCGGATCGTGGCCAGGGGCGAGATCGCGGACACCTTGCGCGGGGAAGGCTTCGATCTCGCGCTCTCGGCCGACATTTCCGATCCGGGTTTCCTGTCGCGGGTCGCGGGGCGGACGCTTCCGCGCCTGCCGCCCACGAGTCTCACTGCACGTTTAAGCGACCCTGCCGGAACCTACCAGTTCAACGACGTGAAGCTCGCCGTCGGCAGGACGGCGCTGCAGGGCCGCGTGGAGTATCGGGCGACGCAACCCGTCCCGCGGATACGCGCCATATTCAGCGGCGCCATGATGGACCTGTCGGAGATCAGCATGCCCGGTGGCGGCCGGACACCGGCCGGGCCGAAAGACGATTTCCTCAGCGCCGTGGCCGTGGAGGCCGAATTCCGCCTGGAACGGATAGCGCTGCCCGACCGGCGCACCCTGGGGCCGGTGTCGGGGCGTGCCGTCTTCGCCGGCGGCGCCGCGGAACTGCATCAGCTGAAACTGGCCGTCGAGGGCGCCAGCGCGGTGCTGGACGGCACCGTCGCCCACCCCCTGCGGGCCTCGGGACTGGATATCACCCTCCAGGCGCAGGTGAAGGACAGCGCGGCGCTGGCCGCGCTCTCGGGCATGGAGATCCCGAAGCTGCCGCCCTTCCGGCTCAGCGGCCAGCTGACAGATGGGGACAGCGGTTACTCCCTCAAGGGCCTCCAGGCCCACTTCGGCGCCACCACGGTAAGCGGCGAACTCTCGGCCACCCGCGTCGCGTCCCGCCTGGCCTGGCGCGCAACGCTGCATTCTTCCCTGTTCGATCTGTCCGAGTTCGTTCCTGAAAAGCCCAAGGCGGAACCGGCGGCGCCATCCGACCGCGACCGCATATTCGCGGATGAGCCGCTCCCGTTCGGGGCCCTGCGCGCGGCGGATGCCGCGCTTGATGTCAGGATCGAAAAACTGCTGGTGCCGAACCTGGCACCCCTCGGCCCCGTCGCGGCTCGGCTGGACCTCGCCGGAGGGCGGCTGCGGGCGGACCCCGTGCGCATCGCGACCCCCGCCGGAGAAGAATTCATGGTGAGCGGCACCATCCGGGCGCCGGCGGGGGAAAAACCGGGCATTGCCCTGCGCATGGAGGGCCGAGCCATCGACCTGGGCTCGGCGCTGGGACAGGCCGGGACGCGCGTCAAGGTGACCGGCGGCGCCACGGACTTCAAGCTGCAGTTTGCAAGCCGGGGCGGCACGGTGCGCGCGCTCATGGGTGACCTGGACGGTAGCGCCCGGATCAGCGTGGGCCCCGCGCGCATTCACAACGAGAGCATCGATCTTGGCACCGGCGTGCTCCGGCGCGTCCTGGACCTGGTCAATCCCTTTCGCAGGACCGATCCCGACACGGAGGTGAAATGCCTCGCCGTCAACGTCTCGATCAGCGATGGCGTCGTCACATCGGACCGCGGCATCGCGGTCGAGACCGCGAAGTTCAACGCGGTTGCCAGCGGCACCATCAACCTGGGAACCGAAGCCCTCGCCCTGGGCGTGACGCCCAGCGTGAACCAGGGCATCTCGCTGGGCACGGACCAGATGGCGCAGAACGTGCGCATCGGCGGCACCCTCGCCAATCCTGACGTCGGCATGGGCATGGCCGGAACGGCGAAAAGCGCCGCCGCGCTCTACGCCGACGTGGCCACGGCGGGCGGCTGGCTGCTGGTGGATGCCCTGCTGCGAAGATCCAAGGCCGATCCGCATCCCTGCGCCACCGCCCTCAGGGAGCCGCGCTGATCACATCCAGTCGGTCAGCAGGATGCCGATCCCGAAGGTGGTCTGGCCGTGATTGTAGTCCAGCAGGGTTTCGCCGTAGCCGTTGAAGAACTGCGCGTAGCCCTTGAGGTTGCCCACCAGCGGGAAGCTCCAGTCCAGCAGGATGGAGCCGCGATTGTCGTGGGCCTGGAAATTGTTGCGCCAGCGGGCGGAGAATTCCTGCCGCCCCCACTTGTAGACGGCCAGCACCTCGCCGCGGCCCACGTAGTCGGTAATGTCGGGATTGTCGTCGTCGGGCGTGTCCTCGTCGAAGCGGTACCAGGGCTTGAGGAGCAGCGCGAAATTCCCCCGCTCGAACCCGAACTGGGCGTAAGCCCGGTTCCAGCTCCGCGACAGCGGCTCGGAGCGCCCGTTGGACTGGTGGACGAGTCCCAGGTTGAGCATGCGCCACTTGAGGCCCAGCACTTCGCCCCCGGTAGGGATCACGTACATCAGCTCGGGCTGGTAGTCGGTATTGCGGAAGGGCGACGAGAGCGCCTCGTTGTAGACCTGCCAGACCGAATACTGCGTGTAGCCGAACCACAGGTCGCTGCCCGCCGGGAACAGGTCCTGCGCCAGCTTTACCTTGAAACTCAGCTGGAAGGTCGCCTCGGTGTTGTTGAGGACGTCGTCGCGGACAACGGGCACTTCGCCCACCCTGGACGGGCTGTTGTTGGTGCGGTCGGTGTAGTGGTAGGGCAGAAGGTAGTTCTGCTGGTAGGGGGTGAAACTGAACGTGCCCTTCCTGGCCGAGGCATCCAGCTCCCAGCGCTCCGCCAGCGGCGAAACCGGTGCCGACTCCACCGCTGCGGCCTGCTCCACCGCCTGCGCTTCGTCATAAGGCGCCGACATCGCGGCAACGCGGGCCGCGAGCCGGTCATAGCACTGGAGGCGCTGCTCGCCGGAGCCGATCGCGGCGCAGGCTGAAAGGTCCGCGTGCAGCGCCGCGTGCGCGAAGGACGCGGTTCCCGCTCCAATGCAGAACGTTAGGCAGACCAGCAATGCATGCCAAGGCGCGCTCATGGGTCACCAGCCTTTCAAATGACTATCCCGCCGCGGCGCAATGTACCATAGCGTCCGGAGCCCGGGCCCTCCGGGGGTCGTCAACCATGTGTCTCGCCCTGTTCGCCTTCCGCACGCATCCGCGCTTTCCCGTGGTGATCGCCGCCAACCGCGACGAGTTCTACGAGCGCCCGACCGCCGCCGCAGCGTTCTGGAGCGATGCGCCGGATGTGCTTGCCGGGCGCGACCTGCGGGAGGGCGGCACCTGGATGGGCGTGACCCGGGGCGGGCGCTTCGCCGCAGTGACCAACTACCGCGATCCCGGGGAACCGCGGGAGACGCGCAGGTCCCGGGGACACCTGGTGCGGCGCTACCTCGAGGGTGGCGACACGCCGCTCGGCTATCTCGGCGCGGTAAGCCGGGAAGGCGGCGCCTACAATGGCTTCAACCTCGTGGTGGGAGATCTGCGCGAGATGGCCTATTACTCCAACTGCGAGGGCGGCGTTCGCGCCCTGGGGCCCGCCGTCTGCGGCCTGAGCAATCACCTGCTGGACACGCCGTGGCCCAAGGTGGAGCGCAGCAAGGCGGCACTCTTCGACATGCTCTCCCACGACAAGCCGGGACTGATCGAGGGGCTGTTCCGGATGCTGGCCGACGGTTACCGGCCCGAGGATGCGGACCTGCCCGACACCGGCGTCGGGCTGGAATGGGAGCGGCTGCTCTCCTCCGCCTTCATCAAGTCGCCCTCCTACGGCACCCGCTCCTCCACGGTGTTCCTGGTCGATGACGAGGGGCATGCCCGGTTCATCGAGCGCAGGTTCGGGCCGGAGGGCGTGCCGCTCGGAACGGAGGACTTTCGGTTCCGGATCGGGCAGAAACAGTCCGGTCCCTAACCGTCCCACCCCGTTTGCCCCTCAAGGCGGCCCTAAGGAACCTCTGAACAAGCCCCGCGTGGCCGCGGCGCTGGCTTTCCGGGAAGAGTTGCGCGAAGCGAGCCGCGCCGAATGGCGCGCGCACATTCGCAAGGCGAGCGACAAGGGCGACCGCGGAGGGCGGAGCAGGTTCCATCGGCGCAGCCGATGGATGCGACCCCGCAGCGGGATGCAGGCGCCCCGCTCTCCCGTGCGGTCGCCGCCATCCCCTCCGCTGGCCGATCCCCCTGTCGGGGGCCCCTCGGCCCGCGCTGCGGGGCGCCATCGCCCGGAAAGCCGCGCCCCATCCGGGTTTGCACGATAAAATGCCCATCTGCGTCGTTGCGCTCCTCGGCATCGTAGTCCTCGCTACGACCTTCGTCGCGCGCCTCGCATCTGGAGCATTTTTCGTGTAAACGCGGCTCACGAAGGACTTGTTCAGAGGTTCCCTAAAGCCGCCGGGTCATCCGCAGGTGAGGGATGCCGGCGTCCAGGAACTCGCCCCCCTCCGGCGTGAAGCCGAACCGCAGGTAGAAGCCTTGGGCGTGGACCTGGGCATTCAGCACCACGCAGCGCATGCCGCGACGGCGCGCCGCCGCCAGCACTGCCTCCATCAGCGATCGCCCCACCCCCCGCCCGCGCCAGGGCGCCCGCACCGCCATGCGCCCGACGTGGCCGTCCGAGGTGAGGCGCGCGGTGCCGACGGCTTCGCCCTTGGCACACAGCGCCAGGAAATGGACACACATGGGATCCAGCCCGTCCCACTCCAGTTCCGCGGGCACGCCCTGCTCGGCCATGAACACCGCCGCGCGCACCTCCCGCAGGCGCGGCTCGGCCTCGCTCCAGGTCACCTGCTCGATGGAAAACGCTTTCATTTCAAGGCGGCGCGTCCGGGGTCCGGCGCTATAATAGCCCGCTTCGAACATGAAGAGCCTTTGGAACGATCAGCACGCGGCGGGTTATCCCGGCGAACTCGGGCAGCGGGTCTACAGCTCGCGGCTGCTGGGAGGCGTTCCGGAACTGGTGCTGCACGGCGGCGGCAACACGTCCCTCAAGATCTCCGCGCCGGGCGGCGACGTGCTCTACATCAAGGGCAGCGGCGCCGACCTGTCGCGGGTGGGCGAGAGCGACTTCACTCCGCTGCGCCTGGAAGCCGCGCGAGCGCTGCTGGAGGAGCCGGACCTGGACAACGCGGCCATGGAGCGCAGGCTGAGGGAGTGCCGGCTTGAGCCCGGCGCGCCCCGCCCCTCCATCGAGACCCTGCTGCACGCGTCCCTCCCCCGCCGCTACGTCGAGCATACCCACGCCGACGCGGTGCTGGCGGTGGCCAACACGGGCCGTGGCGAGACCATCGTGAGAGAGGTGTTCGGCGAGCTGGCGCCCCTGGTTCCCTACCGCCATTCCGGCGTGGCGCTGGCCCGGGCCTGCGCCGGCGCCTTCCGCAGTCGCGGCACTGCCGCCACCATCGGCCTGGTGCTCCGATATCACGGCGCCGTCGCCTTCGGCGATAGCGCCCGGGAGTCCTACGAGAACATGCTCCGGCTCGTGACCCTGGCCGAGGACTACCTCATTTCCCGCGGCGCCTGGGAGTTGCCGGCGGCCGCCCTGCCCGCAGCGCCCGACCCGCTCGCCGTCGCGAGACTGCGGCAGGAGGTGTCCCGCGCCGCGGGCTTTCCCCTGGTCGCCCGGGTGGAGCGCGATTCCCTCACCCTGGCCTTCGCTTCCCGCCCTGACCTGGCCGCGATTTCCCAGGTTGGACCGCCCACGCCGCAGCACGCCGTGTTCGCTCGCCGCGTGCCCCTGATCGGACGCGACGCCGCGGCCTTCAGCGCCGCCTACCGCGCCTACCTCCAGCGCCATCTGGGCGATGCCTGGCGCGGTGTGCTCGATGCCTCGCCCCGCATCGCCCTCGACCCCGAATTCGGAATGGTGGCCTTCGGCGTGGACGCTCGCCACGCCGCCATCGCGGCCGAGATCTATCGCCAGGACATCGCCATCATCTCCCGCGCCAGCGCCCATGACCGCTACGCCAGCGCGCCGGAGCAGGCCATTGCCGCGGCGGAACTGGAGTACGGCGGTTTCGAGCTGCGGCTGCGCGCCCGGGCCGGGAAGGACCTGCCTCTGCTGGGGCAGGTGGCGGTGGTGGCCCCGGAGGCCGCTCGGCGCGACCCGGCCCTGGCGGAGCGCCTGCTGGCGCAGGGTGCGGCCGTCGCCTCCCCGGCCCCCGTCATCGCCGACCCGGGACGTCTGGGCTACGCCCGGGACGCGGCCCCGGGCGACGTGGCGCGACAGGCAGCCCTTGCCCTCGGCGGCGCCGACCTGCTGTTCGCGGACGCCCGCGAACCGCGGTGGCGATCCGCCTTCGCGCCGCTGCTGGAACTGTCCCCGGCGGCGGGCGGACGGACGTGAGACAATTCGGCCCATGACCGCGCCCGCCGCCCAAACCGTACAGACCCTGCGCTGGCGCGACGCGCGCCTGGAGCTGATCGATCAGCGCCTCCTGCCCGCGCGCTTCGAGTTCGTAGCTTGCGGCTCCGCCGACGAGGTGGCGGAGGCAATCCGGTCCATGGTGGTGCGGGGCGCACCCGCCATCGGCTGCGCCGCCGCCTATGGCATTGCCCTGGAGGCGCTGCGGCTGCAGTCGCGTTCCGCCGCCGACTTCGCCACCGGGCTGGAGCGGGGTTTCGCGGCGCTCTCGCACAGCCGCCCCACGGCGGTCAACCTGTTCTGGGCGCTGGAGCGCATGCGCGTCGCCTGGGAGCCGCTGCGGACGGAGCCCCCGTCCGAGGCCGCCACGGCCCTGCTGCGGGAAGCCCAGGCCATCCACGCCGAGGACATCGAGGCGAATCGCCGGCTCGGCGCCCACGGTGCCGCCCTGATCGCCGAT
>DASTHR010000097.1:0-4280 GCA_035718105.1 Burkholderiales bacterium | reverse complement strand
GCAGATCCGGCGCCTGGCGGAAGGCGCCGGGCTCGCCGGGGAGCGCCTGATGCGCGTGGTGCTGTGGCAGGTGGCGCGCAGCAAAGCGGTGGTGCAGCGCATCAGCGAGGTTCAGGCCGCGTTCCGGCTGCGGGAACTGCTGCCGCAGCCGCCGCGGGACGCCCTGGCCGAAGCCGAGCGCGCCCGGAAGCAGCCCCTGGTTTCGGAACTCGCCGACGCCCTGGCCGGCGCCAAGGAAGCCTGGGTGCAGTCGGCCACCGGCGCCGGGTACCGGGCGCTGCCCCAGTTTCTGCAGCACTCCGGCCGGCTGCGCCAGGCCGCTGCAGCCCTCGGCCACCGCGCCCTGGGCAAACTGGTCAGCGTGGTGAGCGGCGCCGCCTCCGAGCTTCAGGTCCATCCGGAGCGGCTGGACGACCGGCTGGCGGTGGAAATGGCCACCGCCCTGCTGGTGATCGAGGGCGCCGCCGCCAATTTCTTCTCCCTGCCCGAGGACTTCACCCAGCAGGCGGAGGCGATGGTGGAGCGGCTGCGGCAGTCGGCCCTCGGCAAATGGGACGATTCCGCGGTGCCGCCGCTGCCGGGGCTGGACCGCGCCTCCCGCGAGGCCCAGGAGCGGCTGCTTCTGGCCCAGCTCGCCCAGGAGATCCTGGTCAACCTGCGCCAGGCCGAGGAAGTCCTCGACGGCTTCTTCCGCAGCGCGGCCCGGCGCCCGGAGCTGGCCGGGCTGGAGTCGCCGCTGGCGCAGATATCGGGCGCCTTCGCCATCCTCGGGCTCGATCAGCCGCAGCGCCTGCTCCGCGGCTGCGTCAGCCTGGTCCGGCAGTTTGCCGCCCCGGACTATCAGCCGCCCTACGCGGACATGGAGCTGCTGGCCGACGGACTTTCCGCCCTGGGCTTCTATGCGGAGCAGATGCGCGCCGGCTACCCGCAGCGCGCCGAGGCCATGGTCGCGGAACTGGTGGCGCGCTGCGCCGGCCTGGCCGAGGTGCCGGCCGCGGCGCCCGTGGCGGCGCAGGCGCCCGCGCCCGCCATCGCTCCCGCGCCGGCGCCGGCCCCGGCGGTGGAACCGGAACTGCTGGGGATCTTCCTTGAGGAATCTTCCGAAGTTCTGGAAAACATCCGCGGGAACTCCGCAACGCTGCGTGCCGACCTCGGCAACCGAGATGCCCTGACCAACATCCGACGCGGCTTCCACACCCTCAAGGGCAGCGGCCGCATGGTCGGGCAGCAGGAACTCGGCGAGGCGGCCTGGGCCGCGGAGCAGGTGATGAACCAGTGGCTGCAGGAGCAGCGGCCGGCCTCGCCCGCGCTCCTGGACTTCATCGAGTCCGCGCACCGCAGCTTCTCCGGCTGGATCGCCGTCCTCCGCGACGGCGGCCACGCGCAAGTGGACGCGCGCGAGCTCCAGGCGGCCGCCACCGCGCTGGCCGCCCTGGCGCCCGTCGAGGCCCCGCTCCCGGCCGCCGAGGAGCAGGTGGCGCTGCCCGCCCGCCCGGCGGAGATGGAAATCGCCGGCACGGTCATCCCCGCCGACCTGTTCGAGATCTTCACCGCGGAGGCCCGCTCCCACGTCGAGACCATGCGCCGCGAACTGGCGGCGCTACACCAGCAGCCGGGGGAGCCGGCGCGGGGCGAGTTCATGCGCGCCGCCCACACCCTCGCGGGAAGCTCGCGCACCGTGGGGCTGCCCTTCATCGCCGAACTCTCGTTCGCGCTGGAGCAGTGGCTGCGCGCCTCGCTGGTGGGTACCGCCCGCATCGGGCCCGCGGACGTGGAATTGATCGATGCCGCCGTCGGCCTGCTTGCCCGCGCGGTGGGCGCGGTGGGCGAGGCGCGCGCGCCCGAGCCGGCGGAGCGCGACGCGAGCCTCGCCCTGGGACTGCGGCTGCAGTACGCCCTGGCAGCCGCGATGGAGGCGGCGGCGGAACAGCTGCCGGCGCTGGCAGAGGAGCCGGAGCCGGCTGCCGCGGCCGAGGAACTGCCCACCGAGGCGGCGCTGATGGCGACGCCGGTGCCGGCCACGCCCGAGCGGCGCGCCATCCGCGACGACATCGACCCCAGGCTGCTGCCGATCTTTCTCGAGGAGGCGGGAGAACTCGCGCCCCAGGTGGGCGCCGGGCTGCGCGCATGGCGCGCCAATCCCGCGGACCCCGAGGCGCCGCGGCTGCTGCGAAGGGACCTGCACACCCTCAAGGGCAGCGCGCGCATGGCCGGCGCCATGCGCCTTGGCGAGCTCACCCACACCATGGAGGGCCGGGTCGAGGCGGCCCTGGAAGCCGGCGAGATTTTCCCGGCGCTTTTCGACGACCTGGAGGAGCGCTTCGACCGGCTGCTGAACTCCGTTGAATTCCTGCAGCGCCGCGGCGAGGAGGTCCAGGCTGCCGCGCCGGCGTTGGAAGCGCCGGCCCTGGCGCCAGCCCCGGAGCCGGTGCCGGTCATCCCCGCGATGGCGCCGCGCCCCGCGGCGCCCGCCGTTGCCGCCGCGCCGGGGCGCCGGGGCGCCCAGCTGCGGGTGCGTGCCGAGCTGGTGGACCACCTGGTCAACCAGGCCGGCGAGGTTTCCATCGCCCGCTCCCGGGTCGAAGCGGAGATGCACGCGCTGCGCGGCTCGCTGCTGGAGCTGACGGAAAACGTGATGCGCCTGCGCAGCCAGCTGCGCGAAATCGAGATCCAGGCCGAGAGCCAGATGCAGTCGCGGCTCACCGCGATGCAGGACCGGCACGAGGCCTTCGACCCCCTGGAGTTCGACCGCTTCACGCGCTTCCAGGAACTCACCCGCATGATGGCCGAGGGCGTGAACGACGTGGCCACCGTGCAGCAGAACCTGCTCAAGCACGTGAGCGACACCGAGGTGGCGCTGCTGCAGCAGGGACGGCTCAACCGCGAACTGCAGCAGGAGCTGCTGCGGGTGCGCGCCGTGCCCTTCTCCAGCTATGCCGAGCGCTTCTACCGCACCGTGCGCCAGGCGGCCCGGGACCTGGGCCGGGAGGCGCGCCTCGCCCTCAGCGGCACCGATGTCGAGATCGATCGCGGCGTGCTGGAGAAGGTGAGCGCGCCCATCGAGCACATGCTGCGCAACGCCGTCGCCCACGGCATCGAGCCGGCCGAGGTGCGCCGCGGGCTGCAAAAGGCGGAGGCCGGGACCGTCAGCCTCGCGCTGAAGCACGAGGGCAACCAGGTCTCCATCACCCTCTCGGACGACGGCGCAGGACTGGATGCGGCGCGCATCCGCGCCCGCGCCGTGGAGCTGGGGATACTCGGCGAGGGCCAGGAGGTGACCGATTCCCAGGCCATGCAGCTCATCTTCAACCCCGGCTTCTCCACCGCCACGGCCCTCACGGAGGTTTCGGGCCGCGGCGTGGGACTGGACGTGGTGCGCAGCGAGGTGACCTCCCTGGGCGGCCGGGTGGAAGTGCTATCCGAAACGGGCAAGGGCACCCGCTTCACGCTCTACCTGCCGCTGACACTGGCGGTGGCGCAGGTGGTGCTGGTGCGGGCGGGCCCCCGCACCTACGCCCTGCCCTCCACCATGGTGGAGCAGGTGCGCCAGCTGAAGCCCGACGAACTCAAGGCGCTCTATGCGTCGCGCCAGGTGGAGTTCCGCGACAGCGTTTACCCCTTCCACTACCTGCCGCGGCTGCTGGGGGACGAGGAGTCCGTTCCGGAAGCGCGGCGCTTCAGCCCGGTGCTGCTGCTGCGCTCCGGCCTGCAGCGCGCGGCGGTGCACGCCGATGATCTCACCTCCAACCAGGAAGTGGTGGTAAAGAACATCGGCCCGCAGCTCTCGAGGGTGGCGGGCATCGAGGGCGCGACGGTGCTCGGCACCGGTCAGGTGGTGCTTATCATCAACCCGGTCCACCTCGCGGCGCGCGGTGAACTGCTGCACGCGGCGCCCGCCCGCGCCCCGGAAGTCCCCGAGCGCCCGGCGGCCGCGGCTCCGGTGGTAATGGTGGTGGACGACTCCCTCACCGTGCGCAAGATCACCGGGCGCGTGCTCGCCCGCGAGGGCTACCAGGTCATGACCGCCAAGGACGGGCTCGACGCCCTGCAGCAGGTGGAGGAGACCGTGCCCGACGTCATGTTGGTGGACATCGAGATGCCCCGCATGGACGGCTTCGACCTCACCAAGCACCTGCGCTCCAATCCCCGCACCGCCGCCGTGCCCATCATCATGATCACCTCCCGCACCGCGGAGAAGCACCGCGCCTACGCCAAGGAGCTCGGGGTGGACGTCTACCTCGGCAAGCCCTACCAGGAAGAGGAACTGCTGCGTCACGTCG
>DASTHR010000096.1:0-3064 GCA_035718105.1 Burkholderiales bacterium | reverse complement strand
CCACCAGGACCACGCTGGTCATCGCCAGGAGGAAGGTCTCGGCAAGCGCCGGAACCAGGTCAGCCATCGCAAAGGTCATCTGTCCGTCCCTCGCCAGCCCGCGGTCATAGCTTGCTGCGCGCCACGTGGGCCAGCAGGTCGTCCACCGCGGTGTGCATCAGTTCGGTGAACGGCAGCGGATACAGCCCCATGACCAGCACCGCGACCGCGACGATGCCCAGCACCAGGGTCTCGCGGGCACCGATATCCCGCATCTCCTCCACGTGGTGGTTGGCCACCGCCCCGAACACCACGCGCTTGTACATCCACAGGGTGTAGGCGGCGCCGAAGATCAGCGTGGCGCTGGCCAGGAAGGCGTACCAGAAGTTCACCTTCATGGACGCCATGATCACCATGAACTCGCCGACGAAGCCGCTGGTGCCCGGCAGTCCGGAGTTGGCCATGGCGAACAGCATGAAAAAGGCGGCGAACACCGGCATCCGGTTCACCACGCCGCCGTAATCGGCGATCTGCCGCGAGTGCACGCGGTCGTACATCACGCCCACGCACAGGAACAGCGCCCCCGAGACGAAACCGTGGGAGACCATCTGCACCATCGCCCCCTCGACGCCGATGGCGTTGAACACGAAGATGCCCAGGGTGACGAAGCCCATGTGGGAGACGGAAGAGTACGCGATCAGCTTCTTCATGTCCGCCTGCACCAGCGCCACCAGGCCGATGTAGACCACCGCCACCAGGGACAGCGCCACCATCATCGGCGCCAGCAGGTGGCTTGCGTCCGGCGCGATGGGCAGGGAGAAACGCAGGAAGCCGTAGCCGCCGAGCTTGAGCAGCACCGCGGCCAGCACCACGGAGCCCCCGGTGGGCGCCTCGACGTGAGCGTCCGGGAGCCACGTGTGGACGGGCCACATCGGCACCTTTACCGCGAAGGCCATGAGGAAGGCGAGGAAGATCAGCACCTGGGCTGCCATCGGCAGGGCGACCTGGTGGTGGTCGAGGATGGAGAAGCTGCCGCCGCTCTGCAGGTACAGGTAGATGAACGCGACCAGCATCAGCAGCGAGCCGAGCAGGGTGTAGAGGAAGAACTTGATGGCCGCATACACCCGGTTGGGCCCGCCCCACACGCCGATCACGATGAACATCGGGATGAGGGTCGCCTCCCAGAACACGTAGAACAGCATCGCGTCCAGGGCCGCGAACACCCCGTTGATCAGTCCCGACATGATCAGGAATGCGCCCATGTACTGGGACACGCGGTTCTGGATCACTTCCCAGCCCGCGATCACCACCAGCGGCGTCGTGAACACGTTGAGCAGGATCAGCGGCAGTGCGATGCCGTCCACTCCCAGGTGGTAATGGATGTTGAAGCGCTCGATCCAGGGCAGGCGCTCGACGAACTGCATCCCCGTCGCCTGCGGGTCGAACTGGAAATAGAGCGGCAGCGCCACCACGAAGCCCGCGATGGAGCCAATCAGGGCGATCCGGCGCGCGAGTGCGGCGTTGCGGTCGTCGCCCGTGGCCAGCACCGCGATCCCCGCGAGGATCGGCAGCCAGATCACCACGCTCAGCAAAGGCAAGCCCAATATCATCTCCCCTGACCCCGTTTCCCTCTGCGGCCCGCCGCCCGCCTCAGTGCGCCAGCCAGCCGCGCAGGGTGACCAGCACGAACACCCCGACGATCATGGCGAAGGCGTAATGGTAGATATAACCCGACTGCAGGCGCCGCACGACACGGGAGAACATTTCCACCACGCGCGCCGAGCCGTTGACGATGAAGCCGTCGATAATGCCCACGTCGCCCACCTTCCACAGCCCCCGGCCCAGAGCCAGCGAGCCCCGGGCAAACAGCCACTGGTACAGCTCGTCGATGTAGTACTTGCGGTCGAGCACCGTGTAGACCGGGCGGAACACCCGCGCCACCGTCTCCGGCAGGTCGGGGCGCCTGATGTAGAAGAACCAGGCGGTGGCAATGCCCGCCAGGGAAAGCCAGAACGGCAGCGTCTGGGCGCCGTGCAGCGCCATGGCGAAGGCCCCGTGGAAGTGCTCCTTCATGCGGGCAAGGACATCGTTCTCGGGCAGGATCTTGATCGCCGCGCCGAAGTAGTCGCCGAACAGCATCGGCCCGATATAGGCGAAGCCCGTGTAGACCGTGGGGATCGCCAGCACCGCCAGCGGCAGCCACACCACCCAGGGATTCTCGTGGGGCTCGCCCCCGTGCAGGCCATGGCCATGGTCGTCGTGTCCCTTGTTGTGGGCACCGTGGCCGTGGTCGTCCTTGGCGTGGGCGTCGTGGCCGCGGCCATGGGCCTCGTCGCCATGGCCGTGGGCCGGAGCATGGCGGAAGCGCTCCTCGCCGTAAAAGGTCATGAACATGAGGCGGAAGGTGTAGAGCGAGGTGACGAACACGCACGCGGTCACCGCGAAATAGGCAAAACCGGCGCCCGTGATGGTCGAGAGGTGCACCGCCTCGATGATGGCATCCTTGGAGTAGAAGCCCGCAAGGGGCGGAATGCCTGCGCTCGCCAGGGCGCCCACCATCATGGTCCAGAAGGTGATCGGGGTGTAGCGGCGCAGCCCTCCCATGCGCCGCATGTCCTGCTCGTGGTGCATGGCGATGATCACCGAGCCCGCGCCCAGGAACAGCAGCGCCTTGAAGAAGGCGTGGGTCATGAGGTGGAAGATGCCCGCGGCGTAGGCCGAGGCGCCGAGCGCCACCGTCATGTAGCCGAGCTGGGAAAGGGTGGAGAAGGCAACCACCCGCTTGATGTCGTTCTGGGTGATGGCCACCAGCGCCATGAACAGGGCGGTGATGGCACCGATCACCAGTACCACCGAGCGCGCGGTCTCCGACAGCTCGTACAGGGGCGACATCCGCGCCACCATGAAGATGCCGGCCGTCACCATAGTGGCGGCGTGGATCAGAGCCGAGATCGGGGTCGGGCCCTCCATGGAATCCGGCAGCCAGACGTGGAGCGGAAACTGGGCCGACTTGCCCATGGCGCCAACGAACAGCAGCAGGCAGATCACGGTCATCAGCATCCAGCCCCTGCCCTGGAGGATCTCG
>DASTHR010000095.1:0-5612 GCA_035718105.1 Burkholderiales bacterium | reverse complement strand
CCTCCGGCTCCACGGCCACCGCGACGATCGGCCTGCCCCGCTTGACCTTGAAATAGCGCGCCACGCCGGTGATCGTGCCGCCCGTGCCCACGCCGGCGACGAACACGTCGACGTTGCCGTCGGTGTCGTCCCAGATCTCCGGGCCGGTGGTGGCTTCGTGGATCGCCGGATTGGCCGGGTTCTTGAACTGCTGCAGCAGCACGTAGCGCCCGCGGTCGGATGCGGCAATCTCCTCGGCCCGCGCGACAGCGCCGCTCATGCCCCGGGGTCCCTCCGTCAGCACCAGCTTCGCCCCGTACGCCACCAGGAGCTTGCGCCGCTCGATGCTCATGGTGTCGGGCATGGTGAGGGTGAGCGGGATGCCCCTCGCTGCGGCGACAAACGCGAGGGCGATGCCCGTGTTGCCGCTGGTGGGTTCGACGATCTCCTTTCCGGGACCGAGCAGTCCGCGCTTCTCGGCGTCCCAGATCATGGCCGCGCCGATCCGGCATTTGACGGAGTAGGCCGGATTTCGTCCCTCGACTTTTCCCAGCACGGTAGCAGGCGCCCCGTCCAGTACGCGGTTGAGACGAACCAGCGGCGTCCGTCCTATGGAAAGGGAATTGTCGGAAAACCAGTTTGCCACTCGCTTCTCTAGGCGGGTACCCACGACAATCTCCAATCAGTCCTGTACCCAGGGCAGGCCATGATGGCGCCACCCTCCCTTCGTGCCCCGCCTGCCGGCTGCGTCCAGGTCGCCCTCGAAACCCTCGCGTATGTTGAACGCGTTCCGGTATCCCGCCTCGGCGGCGGCCTCCGCCGCCGCCGCGGAGCGCTTGCCGCTGCGGCACAGGAACAGCACCGGCGTGTACTTCGTGACGGCTCGATGCAGTTCGTGCACGAAGCGCGGATTGGGTTCCATGGACACGCCGGTTACCCAGGGCACATGGAGCGTCCCCGGCACACGGCCAACGAAGCTGCGCTCCTCCGCCGTGCGGACGTCCACGATGACGGCCTTGCCGGCGGAGAACAGCTCCCACGCCTGGGGGGGTGTCACGCTTCCCCCGTAAGCGAGGTCCGAGAGTTCGGCGTTGTCGCGCGCGCTGGAGAGAATGTCCTCGCGCACCTCCACCTCAGGTGATGCCGTCCGATCCAGGGCAGCGATCAGCGTACCGAGTTCCACTCTTGCCGTAGATTCGTTCGCGTACATGAATTCCTCCTCGTGCGGTAACGATCCTTCATCCGGCGGGCAATCCTGCCCGTCGGTCCTGTGCAGACTATCGGTATAGCGGTCGGAGCCAAACCAAGAAATTTGCATAAGGATTTTCGAGATCCGGGTTCCAGCCGCGACAGCGGTTGCGGGTGCGCGGCCGGCGGGCGCCGCGGTGAACCGGTGCTCCCGCTGCTGTGGAACGGCTGCGCCGGCCCACTGGTCCGGCGGTGTGCCTGAGTCCGTTGGCATACTGGCGCGATCGACGGGCCGCGGGCCGCCGCAAGGAAGTGCTGTAGGATCGCCTACGATGGCGTCCTGCGGCAGGCCCGCGGCCGCAAGTCCAGGCGCCCGAGGGGAATGCCGTCGTTCGTCTCCTGCATGGACCGGAACAGCGCCAGCCCCTCGGGCCACGGCCCGAAGCCGGACGCGGGGTTGATGTGACCGGCATTGCCCAGGAAGTGCAGGCGGCTGCCCCAGAGGTTCGCCCAGTAGGCCGCCTTGGTCAGGGGCGCCCAGGGGTCGTTGCCGCTGGCCACTACCAGGCTCGGAAAGCCCAGTGGTTCCCGCGGCAGGAGGGCGCCGACGCCGACATGCGAGCGGTCCCCGTCGCGGCACAATCCGACCGTCGAGAAGCGGTCCGGGTCGGCAGGCGCAACCAGCAGTGCAGCCGCGACCCGGTCGCACCGTTCCGCAGCCGCGGCGACTGCCGCCAGGCAGCCGAAGCTGTGGGCGACAATCCACACCGCTCCCTCGGCGAGGTCGATGCCCCGCCGAACCTCTTCGGCCCAGCGGGCCAGGACCGGCTGCTCCCAGTTCGTCTGTTCCACCCGTCGTGCCTCGGGAACCTGGCGCTCGAACCAGGTCTGCCAATGGTCGGGCCCGCTGCCGTGGAGGCCGGGAACCACAAGGGTGGTTGACAGCAGGCCCATGGAGCGGGCGCGCCGCTTCCGGTCAGCGGGCCTGGATCTGGTCGAAGATCCCGCCGTCGGCGAAGTGCAGCTTCTGGGCCTTCTGCCAGCCGCCGAACACCTCGTCGATGGTGAACAGCTTCGCCGGCGCGAACTGCGTGGCATACCGCGCCGCCACCGCCTTGTCGCGGGGGCGGTAATAGTGCTTGCCGGCGATCTCCTGGCCTTCGGGGGAATACAGGTACTCCAGGTAGGCGGTCGCGACCTTGCGCGTGCCCCTCTTGTCCACCACCTTGTCCACCACCGTGACCGGCGGCTCCGCCAGGATGGACAGCGACGGGGTAACCAACTCGAACTTGTCCGGCCCCAGTTCCTTGATTGCGAGATAGGCCTCGTTCTCCCAGGCGATCAGCACGTCGCCGATGCCGCGCTCGGTAAAGGTGGTGAGTGAGCCCCTCGCGCCGGAGTCCAGCACCTTCACGTTGGCGAAGATCTTCTTCACGAATTCACGCGCCGAGGCCTCGTTGCCGCCCGGCTGCTTCAGCGCATAGCCCCATGCCGCCAGGTAGTTCCAGCGGGCGCCGCCGGAAGTCTTGGGATTGGGCGTGATGATCTCGACACCCGGACGCGCCAGGTCGCTCCAGTCCTTGATACCCTTGGGGTTGCCCTTGCGCACCAGGAACACGATCGTGGAGGTGTAGGGCGCCGAATTGTCCGGGAGGCGCTTCTGCCAATCCTCGGGAATGAGCTTGCCCTTCTCGTGCAGGGCATCCACGTCGTAGGCCAGCGCCAGGGTCACGACGTCGGCTTCCAGCCCGTCAATCACGGCGCGAGCCTGCTTGCCCGAGCCACCGTGGGACTGCTTGAAGGTAACGGTCTCGCCGGCCTTGGCTTTCCAATGCTTCGCGAAAGCGGCGTTGAAGTCCTGGTACAGCTCGCGGGTGGGATCGTAGGAGACGTTGAGCAGGGCGACGTCGGCGGCGGCGGGCGCGGCCGCGGCCAGCGCCAGGATCAGGGGAAAGGCGTGACGCAGAAGACGGTGCATGATGGCATTCCTGTAGGGTGAAAGGTGACCCGGTGGAACATACCGGGCATCCCTGACTGGAGGAACCAAGAAAAACTGCGCTACTTATTCCCTACCCTGCTGCAAGGTGCGGCGGTGAAAAAAGGGAGGCCCGGCGCGCTCCGGGGAGGAGGTAGGCCGGGCCAAAGGGAGGAACAACAAGGGGCAGGAGGCTCGCGCCCCCGGATTACCAGAGATTCTCCACCGCGAGGTGGCCGGGCTTGCCGCGCCGGCTGAGAGCGAAGCCGCGGCCCGTGAGCAGGTCGCGGGTGTCGTCCACCATCTCCGGGTTGCCGCAGATCATGATGCGGGAGCGGTCGTGGTCAAAGCTGAGCCCCACCTCCCGCTCCAGCTCGCCAGTTTCGATCAGGTCGGTGATGCGGCGGCTGAGGGCGCCGTCCACTTTCTCCCGCGTGACCACCTGCAGGTAGCGCAGCTTGTGGGCCACGGCGGCATAGAACTCGTGGGACGAAAGGCCGCGGATCAGCTCCGCGTACGCCAACTCGTCCCGGTGCCTTACGCTGTGCACCAGTACCAGGTTTTCGTACTGCTCCCAGACCGAGAAGTCATAAAGGATGGACACGAAGGGGGCCAGGCCGGTGCCCGTGGACAGCATCCACAGATCACGCCCGCACTCGAAGCGCGAGGTCGTTAGAAACCCGTAGGCCAGTTTCTCCACCAGCACCGGGTCTCCCACCTGCAGCCGGCTCAGTCGGCTGGTGAACTCGCCGCCCGGCACCACGATGGAGAAGAACTCCAGGTGCTCGTCGTAGTCCGCCGAGGCAATGGAGTAGGCGCGCCACACGATCTCCCCATCCTCCTTGCGCAGCCCCAGGCGCGCGAACTGCCCTGGGGCGAAGCGGTAGCCACGGTAGCGCGTGGTGCGAAAGGAGAACAGGCTCGGCGTCCAGGGAACGATTTCGGTGATGCGCTCCTCGGTGTGGCGCTCCGCGACCGAAGTCGCGGGTTTCACGCCCGCGCTCATCGGAACCAGGCGGCGCCGTAGCCCGCCAGGTCGGTGTCGGAGGCGTTGACCTGCGGCGCCTTCACCAGCAGCGCCACCGGCGTGTCGGGGCGCAGCCCGCCGGCCAGCAGTTCCCGCGCCGCCTGCGGCGCCTGCGCCGCCGAGACGAACAGCACCCGCTCGGATTTCTCGTCGGTCCGGAATATTTCGATCTTGCCCATGATGTCGCTCCTTCAATCAGTTGTGAGTCGAGAGTCGTGAGTCAGGAGAGAAAAGATCTGCTTCCCTTGCTCCTTGTAACTTGTCCCTTGAACCTCAGCCATCAAATCGCCATGCCGGCGGCCACGGTGTTGTGGGTGGCTTCGTCCATCAGGATGAAGCTGCCGGTGGCGCGGTTGCGCCGGTAGGGATCCAAGGCCAGGGGCTGCTGCACCCGCAGCGCGGCGCGCCCGATTTCGTTGGGGCCCAGGGCCGCGACCCCGCTTTCCCGCTCCAGGGTGTTCACGTTGACCCGGTGCCGCAGTTCCCGCATCTGCGCCTTCACCGTTCGGGTGCCAAGCTTGAGCAGGTAGCGCCGCCGCGGGTCCAGGGGCTGCTCGCCGAACCACACCAGGGTGGCCTCGATGTCTCGCGTGGGATGCAGCGGGTCGTCCGCCTTCACGATCATGTCGCCCCGGGAGATGTCCACTTCGCCGTCCAGCAGCAGCATCACGGACTGCGCGGCATGGGCGGCGTCAAGCTCGCCGTCATGGGTACGGATGGCCCGTACCCGGCTGGTCATGCCGGAGGGCAGCACCTTTACGGCATCCCCCGGCGCGATCTCCCCGGATTCCACCCGCCCGGCGTAGCCGCGGAAGTCGGCGTGTTCGCCGGCGCCCGGCCGGCACACCCACTGCACGGGGAAGCGGAAGTCCTCGGTGTTCACGTCGTGGTCGATCTCCAGGGTTTCCAGGTGCTCCAGGAAGGTGGGTCCGGCATACCAGTCCAGGCGATCGCCCCGCTCCACCACCATGTCCCCCAGCAGCGCCGAAAGCGGGATCGCGGTGACGTCGCCAAGGCCGAGGCCGGCGGCGAAGGTGGTGAACTCGTCCCGGATCGCATCGAACACGTCGCGTGACCAGTTCACCAGATCCATCTTGTTCACCGCCAGCACCACGTGGGGAATGCCCAGCAGGGCCGCGATGTGGGCATGGCGCCGCGACTGGGTGAGCACCCCCTTGCGCGCGTCCACCAGCACCACCGCCAGGTTGGCGGTGGAGGCGCCGGTGGCCATGTTGCGGGTGTACTGTTCGTGGCCGGGCGTGTCGGCGATGATGAACTTGCGACGCGGCGTGGCGAAGTAGCGGTAGGCCACGTCAATGGTGATGCCCTGCTCGCGCTCGGCGGTGAGGCCGTCGGTGAGCAGCGAGAGGTCTAGCCCCTCCAGTCCGCGGCGCTGCGTGCCGCGGGCCACCGCCTCGAGCTGGTCCTCGGCGATGGCGCAGG
>DASTHR010000094.1:0-4756 GCA_035718105.1 Burkholderiales bacterium | reverse complement strand
TCGCCCGCAGGCATGGGGCGCTCACCATCATGGATGCGGTGACCTCCCTGGGCGGCTCGCCGGTGCTGGTGGACGAGTGGGGCATCGACGCCTGCTATTCCGCGAGCCAGAAGTGCCTGTCCTGCACCCCGGGCCTGTCCCCCATCACCTTCTCCGACCGGGTGATCGAGAAGGTCAGGGCGCGCGGGCGCAAGTGCCAGAGCTGGTTCATGGACCTCAACCTGCTGCTGGGCTACTGGGGCGCCACCACCCGCACCTACCACCACACGGCCCCCACCAACGGGCTGTATGGTCTGCACGAGTCCCTGCTCATGATCCACGAGGAAGGGCTGGAGAACTCCTGGGCGCGCCACCGCCGCAACTACCTGGCGCTCAAGGCCGGGCTGGAGACCTTCGGCTTCCAGTTGCTGGTGCGCGAGGAGGCGCGGTTGCCGCAGATGACCGCGGTGCGGGTGCCGCAAGGCGTGGACGACAAGGAGGTGCGCCGGCGCCTGCTGGAGGACTACAGCCTGGAGATCGGCGCGGGGCTGGGCGAGCTCGCCGGCAAGATCTTCCGCTTCGGCATCATGGGCTGGTCCAGCAAGATGGAGAACGTGATGCTCTGCCTGTGCGCCCTGGAGACGGTGCTCTCCGACATGGGCGTCACGGTGGACTTCGGCGCCGCCGAGTCCGCGGCCTACAGGGCCTACGCCGCCAACCCCATCACTTCCCGGCCCGCCCGCGCCGCAGTCCGATAGAACGCCGCCGGCAAGCCGGCGCGGCGGCCGGACGCCTTAGTGCCGGTCGCGCACCACTTTCCGGAAGCGGCCCGCCAGTTCCGGCTGCGCGGCGTAGCGGTCCAGCTCCGGCACCATCGCCTTGTCCAGGGCGTCCAGCCGGGCGCGCGGCGCCGGGTGGGTCCTGAACATCAATGCCGCGTGGCTGTCGCCGGGGTTGATCGCCTCCAGCGCCTGCAGCACTTCGGGCAGGCCGTAGGCGTTGTAACCCGCGCGGGCCGCGATCACCACGCCCATGCGGTCGGCCTCCAGCTCATCGTCCCGGTCGAGGCCCCGGGCGTAGAGTTCCGTGCCCACCGCCGCCACCCGCTCCAGGCGGTCCGCCCGCTGGACGCCTTTCTGCGCCGCGAGGAACGAGGCCACGTCCACGCCTATGCCCATGAGGGCGTTTTTCTGGATGGCCTTGAGGTGGTGCCGGCGCAGCACATGGGCCATCTCGTGGGCCAGAACGCCCGCCAGCTCCGCCTCGCTGTCCATCCGTGCCAGCAGTCCGCGGGTGACGAAAATGTAGCCGCCGGGGGTGGCGAAGGCGTTGACGTCGGCGGTGTCCAGCACGCCGAAACGCCATTCCAGCTCGGGGCGCTCGGTGTGCAGCGCCAGCCACTCGCCGACCGCGTTCACATAGCGTTGCAGACCGGCGTCCGGCACCAGGGGCGCGATGCCCACCAGGTTGGCCGCCACGCCGCGGCCGATCTCCTGTTCCTCCTCCGGGGGCACCTCGCGCAGCTGGGCGGCCTTCCTGCCGATGTCCAGCAGCTTGTCCAGGTCGAGGTTGAACTGGGCGACGGCGGGAACCGCGAGCGTCAACACGAACAGCGCTCCCGCGCCGCTCAGAGCCAGCTTCTTCCGCATGGAGGGGACGGTCACGGCGCGGCGAGGTACTCGATATTCTGCTCGCCGAGCTTCGCGGACCCGGCGAAGGCCCGGGCGTCGCGCCGCGACACGGCGTACTGGTTCAAGCGCTCCAGTTCCCGGGGATTGGGCCGCGCGTTCTTCAGGTCCTCCTCGGACAGGCCGCGCACACCCGTCGCGACGGTGGGCTGGGGCTTGGGGCCGACACCAAGGAGGGACAGCGCCGCTGCTTCGAGCCTGCTGTCGGCCGATTCCGCCCTCGCGGCGGGCACGGGTCCGCCGCCCAGCCTGAGGGACAGCAGGCGCAGCCAGCCCTCCCCCTCCCGCGCCCTGACCCGGGCCCAGGCCCCCTGACGCTTCAGCACTTCCACCTGCGACTGCTCCGCGAGTCGGGCAATGGTGGTCGAGTCCGTGAAGGGCTCCGCCTTGAGCTCGGAGGCGCGGACCAGGGTGCCGGTTTCGGCGCCCAGGCCCGGCGCGCCCAGCAGCGCGCCGGCGAGGGCGGCAAGCAGGATGCGCTTCATTTCTTCCTGACGGGTTCGAACAGACGGACCTCCTGCGCGCGGCCCTTCACCTTGAAGCTGCCGCGGTCGACGAAATCGAAATGCCGCTCGGCGAGCCGCATCGTGTCCTCCGAAACCAGTATGCGCGCCACGCCCTTGGTCAGCCCTTCGATGCGGGAAGCCAGATTCACGGTGTCGCCGATGGCGGTGTACTCGCGTCGCTGCTCCGAGCCGATCAGCCCCACCACGGCGGGGCCGCTGTGGATGCCGATCCCGACGTCGAAGCTCTCCGCCAGATCGCCCGCCTCGCGACGGAACGCGAGCAGCGTGTCCGACATCTCCAGCGCACAGTCGATGGCGCGTCGCGCTTGCTCCTGGTCGTCCAGAGGGGCGCCCCACAGGGCCATGATAGCATCGCCGATAAACTTGTCGAGCGAGCCGGCGTGGCGGAATATGACATCGACCTGGCGGCTGAAATAGCGGTTCAGCAGGTCCACCACCTGCTTCGGCGCGCGTGTTTCGGACAGGGTGGTGAAGCCGCGGATGTCGGAGAACAGCACCGTGATCTGGCGGCTTTCGCCCTCCCGGGACAGGCCACCGCGGGCGATCAGCTCCCGCACCACGTGGGGATTCACGAAGCGGCTGAAGAGCTGCACCGCGCGCTGGCGCTCGGCGCGCTCCCGCAGGTATTCGGCGAGCGCGTTGGCGAAATAGAACGCCCAGGCGATGACCAGGGGCGCGAATACCGGCAGCAGCAGGCCGTTTCCCGCCGCCCACCACGATCCCGCGAGCAGCAGCGACGTGGCCGCCGCCAGCGCCGCGCCGCTGGCCAGGGTATTCACCCGGCGCCAGGAGGCGGTGCCCAGTCCGATGACCAGGGCCAGCCCCAGGCCGGCCGGAACGCCTGCCGGCAGCGCCTGCATCCAATCCCGATTCTTGAGGTTGTCCAGCGCCGTGGCCAGGATGTCCACGGCCGGGTGCAGGCTGGACAGGGGTGTGGCGCGGATGTCGTGCAGGCCGGACGCGGTGGTGCCCACCACCACGATCCTGCCGCGGAACTCCGCGGGGTCGCGCATCGGCTGCTTGCGGGAGAAATCGGCGTAGAGCGCGGCGTAGGAGACCCTGGGTCGCTCTGCCGCCGCACGCCAGCGCAGGATCATGGAGCGCCGCGCCGGCACGCCGTAGCCGAGCTCCATCGCCACCCGCGCGGGCAGCGATGGCAGCATCCAGCCCTCGACCGGGAGGTGCAGGTGGTAGCGTCGCCCGACTCCGTCCCGGTCCTCGAGGAAATTGATCGCGCCCAGACGCCAGCCCTCCGGCGCCACCGCCCGCGGCAGCAGCAGCGCCGCGCGGGAGTGCGCCGGGCCGGGGGCGGCGCCCAGCGCCGCGGCCAGGGGCTGCAGCGGCACGCCGTAGGCCTCGAGCGCCGCATCCTGGCGCAGGATGGGCAGGTACACCTCGGGGTGGGCGCGCACCGCGTCGCTCAGCAGCGCGTCGCTTTCGGGGCGGTACAGGTCGGGCTCGGCGAACATGACGTCGAACACGATGGCCCGCGGCTGCTGGCGGGCGAGTCCCTCGATCAGCTCGGCATGCACCGAGCGGGGCCAGGGCCAGCTTCCGGCCACCCCGGACATGACGGCGAGGCTGGCGTCGTCGATGTCCACGACGACGATCTCCGGGTCGGGCGCGAGCCTCTGGGCCTGCAGCCGCAGGAACAGGTCGGAGAGCCGGTTCTCCAGGGGCTCCAGCAGGCGCAGCGCGAGCGGCTCGGCGAGGGCCAGCACCAGGAATACGGCGCTGAGTATTCCCAGCGGTCGGTTCTTCTCGTCCGGCATGGCCGGACTATAAGACATCGGGGGTGGCGGGAACAGACGGCCGCTCACGGCCCGGCGCCGGATGCCGCGCCCGGAATTACAATCCCAGGCGCTGCCAGATTGTGGTGGTGAGGCCTGCCTGGTTCAGCGTGTAGAAGTGAAGTCCGGGCGCCCCCATGTCCAGCAGGCGGCGGCACAAGTCGGTCACCACGTCCAGGCCGAATGCGCGCACCGACGCGGCATCGTCGCCGAAACTCTCGAACTTGCGGCGCATCCAGCGCGGGATCTCCGCGCCGCAGGCATCGGAGAAACGGGCGATCTTGGAGAAATTGGCGATGGGCATGATCCCCGGCACGATGGGGACGGTGACTCCCAGGGCCCGCGCCTGTTCCACGAAGTGCTGGTAGGCGTCGGCGTTGTAGAAGTACTGGGTGATGGCCGAGTTGGCTCCCGCCTCGACCTTGCGCGCGAAATTGCGCAGGTCCTCCTGGGGGCTGCGCGCCTGGGGATGGCACTCTGGATAGGCCGCCACCTCGACATGGAAGTGGTCGCCGGTCTCGGCGCGGATGAAGGCCACCAGCTCGTTGGCGTAGCGAAACTCGCCGGGGGCGGCCATGCCGGAGGGGAGGTCGCCGCGCAGCGCCACGATGCGCCGGATGCCCGCCGCGCGGTAGCGCAGAAGCAGGGCGCGGATGTTCTCCCGGGTGGAGCCGATGCAGGAGAGGTGGGGCGCCGCCGGCAGCCCCTCCGCCTGCATCTCCAGCACGGTCTCCAGCGTGCGGTCGCGGGTGGAGCCGCCGGCGCCGAAGGT